>JABHFC010000244.1 GCA_018676275.1 Gammaproteobacteria bacterium
CCAGAACTGGTTCGGTTTTAATTGAAAATATGACCGTGGCCGGTGACTAGTAACGATCTTATTAATTGATATAAACATTAACTAAGTAAACTCATGACAGCCTCGCAGGAAAAATTTCTGGAAAAAAAGACGCACGATGCATTTGAGCAAGTCATTGCCAGTGCGAATCAGATTATTCTTGGTAAGGAAAAGACCATCAGACTAGCCCTGAGTTGTATGTTGGCAAGGGGACACCTACTAATCGAAGACCAACCCGGAGTTGGCAAAACAACCCTTGCAAACGTACTCGCCACTTTGCTCGGCCTGAGTTTGCAACGTATTCAATTTACCAGCGATCTTTTGCCCGCGGATATTCTTGGCGTGTCAGTTTACAATCGCGAAACAGAATCTTTTAGTTTTCACCCAGGACCAATTTTTGCCCAACTGATTCTGGCAGATGAAGTCAATCGCGCCACACCCCGTGCTCAAAGCGCTTTACTTGAAGCAATGGAAGAACAACAGGTTACTATTGAAGGAGAGACACGCGCGTTGCCCGATCCGTTTTTTGTCATTGCCACTCAAAACCCTTCTAACCAGATCGGTACTTTTCCCTTACCGGAATCTCAGCTTGATCGTTTTACCATGCGTATACAATTAGGTTACCCGGGTGGGGAAGCCGAACGCGAATTATTAAAAGGCCGGGATCGACGTGAAATACTGGCGGAGACTAAAGCAATTATTAGTGCGACTGAATTACGAAACCATCAGTCACAAGTGGAAAGTATCTATGTAGCAGAGCCCTTGCTCGATTATTTACAAAACCTGCTGGAATTCAGCAGGCTCAGTTCTGATTTTAATGGTGGCCTTTCGCCTCGATCCGGTCTGGCTATTCTTCATTGTGCAAAGGCCTGGGCATTACTACATGGTCATGAACATGTATTACCTGAAGATATACAGGCAGTGTTACCCAGCGTCATTGGCCATCGTCTGAAGTCAACTCAGGAAACAGCTGTAGCATCCGAGCAATCGGCAGCCGAATCCTTAATCAAGCAAGTACCGATCCCCTAGTACTCTTTCAGGATGAGATTGACGGGTCCAGCGAGTCGGCAAGGGTACTAGATGACCTACAGCGTTGTATTGGAACGCTTACCTGCTGAGAGTACCTCTCCGGCTGATATCCACATACGGCAAAGAGTCTATATTTTTCTTACGCGTTACGGTCTTATTTTTTCAATTAACCTGCTTGTCATGTTGCTGGGTGCTGTCAATTACAACAACAGTCTGGCCTATGCATTGACCTTTCTACTTGCCGGCCTGTTCATGGTAAGCATGCTACATACCTACAACAACTTACGCGGCCTGATCATTGATACGGCACCAGCCGATCCGGTGTTTGCCGGACAACAGGCTTGTTTTCCTTTATTGCTTGATAACAGACAGGGGCAATTCCGGCCAGCGATAGATTTTCAGATTCAGGCGGGTTCAAAAAAAACTCGCAGGTCAAAAGCCCTTCCTGTGAAAATAAATTCGGCAGATGTAGGTGGGGATACTCTGCAAACTCTTAACTTTTACATAGATACAGTTAAACGCGGTTATCTTTTACCTGGCCGTATCAAAATAAGTTCCACATGGCCAATTGGCTTTTTCAGAGCCTGGTCTTATTTACATCTCGAACAAGCCTGTGTTGTCTACCCATGTCCACTAGGTACAAAAATATTACCGGAGCAAACAAGACTTGATGGGGAAGAGCAATCGGGCACTGGTATCGGCACAGAGGACTTTATCGGCTTTAAACAATATCGGGTCGGCGACTCCATGCGTGCCGTTGACTGGAAAGCATATGCCCGTGAACGTGGCTTACTGACAAAACGATTTAGTGGAAGGGGTACAAAAAAAATCCTGATTGACTGGCAACAAACAAGCCATCTGGGTAATGTCGAACAACGTCTGTCACAACTTTGTCTGTGGGTTGTTGAAGCTGAAAAACAGGGTATGCAATACGCCCTGACATTATCCGCGAATGACAACTCTCAGTTTGATAACGGCGAAATACACAAACATCGTTGTTTAAAGATGCTGGCTGAATACGGTCTAAACTAAAAGCGGCGAAGCATGAATATCCTCAAAAAATATCTGCTTACATTCCGTCCGGAAATACTATGGCTGACCGTCGGCATTTCCCTTGCTGTCCTGCCTCATAGTCAGCGGATCCCCGCATGGATGACTATTACGTTTTTTTCGCTGGCTCTTTGGCGACTGCAGATGGAAAAAAAAATGACTGATGATCTTGTGAAGCCATCATTGTTAGTTCGTTTCAGTCGTCAATTACTGATGTTGATTATTGTTATTGGCGTCTTTGCCAGTTACGGCACACTTGTCGGCCGTGATGCGGGGGTGGCTTTACTGATTTTATTATCGGGAGTGAAGTTGCTCGAATTGAAAGAGGAGCGAGATTACTACGTAGCAGGTTTTATCGGAATGTTTCTTATTCTAACTAATTTCTTCTACTCGCAAACTATCCTGTCAGCTATACACATGTTAGTAACGGTTACTGTCATTATTGTTTTCCTGATTGGACTGAATGACCGACGTGATTTTGTTAGCAGTAGAAAACAGCTTTTACTCGCTGCTTCAATGTTGCTTCAATCGATACCTTTGCTGTTGATTCTTTTTGTGTTATTTCCACGTGTAGATGGTCCTTTATGGGGCTTACCTAAAGATGCACACGCCGGCATTAGTGGTCTGGATGACGAAATGTCTCCGGGACAAATCAGTCAACTCAGTCTTTCCGATGAAGTAGCATTTCGTGTCGAATTTGAAAATGCCATACCGGAAAAATCTGCCCTTTATTGGCGCGGACCGGTGCTGTGGTACAGCGACGGTGTTAAGTGGGTCGGCGACAAAAACCGAACGAGGCCTGAGCCAGTTATTACGCAAGGTTCTCCTGTTAAATACACTGTAACAATGGAGGCTACCGATAAGAACTGGTTATACGGACTGGAAATGACGGCCTCCCCACCGGAACAGTCATTCTTTAGCCACGATATGCAAATCATTAGTCGCTCACCGATTAACATGCGTAAACGATATGAATTAAGTTCTTTTACTCAGTTCAAACTACCTGCAAATAGTACAGAAGAGCTTGAACGGGCTTTACAACTACCACAAGGCTATCACCCAAAAGCCCTGGCCCTGGCTCAGTCATGGAGAAAAAGTCAAAAAAACAGTCGCGAAATTGTTAATTCAGCACTGCAAATGTTTAACACACAGGAGTTTTATTACACGCTAACTCCGCCATTATTACTGGATGATAATATCGATCAGTTTATTTTCGAAACACGCGAGGGTTTTTGTGAACATTATGCTGCATCTTTTGTGATATTAATGCGGGCTGCCGGTATCCCTGCACGTGTTGTCACTGGTTACCAGGGAGGTAGTATTAATCCTGTAGGTAAATATCTGATAGTAAGACAACATGACGCTCATGCCTGGGCAGAAGTATGGTTCCAGGATGAAGGTTGGATACGAGTCGATCCCACCGCCGCCGTCTCGCCTGCACGCATAAAAGAAGGGATTCGAAACGCTCTTCCCGACAGCATCATCGATATTCCACTGGCACTGCAAAATAGTGAAATGGCCAGAAATATATGGAGGAAAATCAGCAATAACCTTGATGCGATTAACAATCGCTGGAACCAATGGGTGCTGGGTTATAACAATAAACGCCAGAGTCGTTTTCTAAATCATATTGGGTTCAAAAATATCGACTGGCGTGGAATGACCAGTGGGCTGTTTTTCCTATCAGTGCTTATTCTGACATTTGTTGCGCTCCATCTGTTCAAATCGAGACAATCACAAACTGACGAGGCAAGACGTCTTTATAATAAATTTTGTCTTAAACTGGCGCGCTGTAATATCAAACGAGAAAACAGTGAAGGACCGATAGATTTTGCCAAACGTGCAGGGGACCAACGTAAAGATTTAGTCGATGATATCAATCGAATAACTGCGCTCTATGTCGCCAGTCGCTATCAGGACAGGAAAGAATTATTGCTGTCATTGCGACAGCAAATAAAAACTTTTAGACCTGCTCGACTCACCAGGGTCCAGACAAGTAATGCTCCGGTTTAGTCAGAGTTGAGCTAAATACTATTGTCCGCGTTTGCATTGTCAATAGTCATATACAACTTTGCATAGGCTCCATTCAATTCCAGTAGTTCTTTATGGCTGCCACTTTCGACAATCTTGCCATCATTCATAACGATAACACGATCAGCATTTTCGATAGTTGACAGGCGATGAGCAATAATAAGACAGGTACGGTCCTGCCGGATATCTTCAACTGCCTGTTGTATTGCCCGTTCTGATTCTGTATCAAGTGCTGATGTTGCTTCGTCCAGAATCAGGATAGGAGCTTCTTTTAATAAGGCTCTTGCCAGCGCAATTCGCTGACGCTGACCACCGGATAGTTTTGAACCCTTGTCGCCGATGGTCGCGTCCATACCATTGGGTAGTTTCCTGATGAACTCCATGGCATGGGCTTTTTCTGCTGCCATGATTATTTCTTCATCGCTGGCACCGGCCCTGCCATAGGCAATATTATGTTTTATTGTGTCGTTGAACAGGACGATATCCTGACTAACCAGAGCCATATTTTCTCGCAACTGTTGTATGGACAATTCCCGGATGTCATGCCCATCCAGTAAAATCTTGCCATCTCCACCTTCATAAAATCGTGGTATCAGGTTCGCTATTGTGGACTTACCACTTCCAGATGCACCTACAAGAGCAACTGTCTCTCCGGCATTGATATCCAGATTTATATTTTTCAATGCCTGAATATCACTCTTGTCATAACTAAAACCCAAATCACGAATTTCGATCTTGCCTGTGACTTTATCCAGACTGGTTGTGCCATCATTTTTTTCAATTGGCTCGTCCAGTAATCCGAAAACGCTTTCACAGGCAGCCAGTCCACGCTGAATATGTTCGTTAATTCTGACCAGACGTTTCAAGGGGCCCAATATCATTAAAATAGCAGTAAAAAATGAGACGAAATCATCAACTCCAATGCTTCCCGCCACTGCTTTTTGCGCTGATACATAAACTATTGCAGCCAGGGCAACGGCAGTAATCAACTGCACCATGGGGCTGCTGGCTACAGCCGCACTGGCAAACTTCATGGTGGAATGACGGTTATTATTGATAGCCTGCAGGAAACGTTCCTGTTCCCGCTCCTGACCTGCATACAATTTTACAATACGCTCACCATTAATAACTTCTCCCAGGATATGATGAATATCGCCCATGGAACCCTGCACATTTCTGCTCATTCGACGTAATCGCCGTCTTATAACAAGCAAGAAAATAGTAATGGCAGGCGCAGTGAAAAGAGTGATCAGTGTCATTTCCCAATCTATAAAAAGCATCCATGCCAACAGGCCAATGATGGTCAGGGTATCTCTTACCAGAACATTGAGCACATTGGTTGAAGCTTCCTTGATTTGGGTGACATCGAAAGTGAATTTGGAAATAAGGCTACCGCTTGTATGCTGATCATAAAACTGGCTGGGAAAGCAGAGAAGTCTGGTAAACAGTGCATATCGCAAATCCATAATGACCTTGTTCGCCACCCAATGCAGAGACAAACCACTGATATAATTTGATATCGCCGCCAGTGTCGACAGAACCAGCAGGGCAGTAATAATCAGTGGGATCATATCTCCGTCCTGGGTCAGAAAAACGCCTTCGACCATGTATTTGAATAAGGCCGCAGTCGCCGGATTAGTAATAGCCAGCATCACCATTGCCAGAATCGAAATGCTGAATATTCGCCAGTAAGGCTTTACATAGCCAAGTAAGCGCTTATACAGGCCAAAATCGATTGATTTCTTCTTTTCCATTCAGGCAGCGCCGGTCATGCTTATACTTTCCATGACAAGATTATAACGTAATGCATAAATGCTTGATGTAATGTAGCTAATAAAGATATAACTTAGGGTCTATTGACGCATAAATAATTATCCAGGCAGGGCTTATGTCTAAAAAACACCCGATTGTTGCAGTGACCGGCTCCTCGGGTTCCGGCACCTCAAATGTAAAAACCGCCTTCGAATTCATTTTTCGTGATGAAGGTATCAAGCCGGCGATTATCGAGGGCGACAGTTATCATCGTTACAATCGCAAGGACATGGATGAGGCAACCAGAAAAGCCGAGGCTGAAAACAGATCAATCACCCATTTCGGCCCTGAAGGTAACCTTTTTGACGAGTTAGACGCCTTATTCAGTGGATATGCTGAAACCGGCAACGGCCGACGCCGCTATTATGTGCACAATGAAGAGGAGGCGCTAAAACAAGGTTCACCACCAGGCACGCTGACGGATTGGGAAGCTCTGGAAGAAAACACTGATTTACTGTTTTATGAAGGGCTGCATGGTGGTCTGGTATACGATAATTTCAATATTGCCCAGTACGTTGATCTGTTAATTGGTGTAGTACCGATTATTAACCTGGAATGGATGCAAAAGATCTACCGTGATCAGGCTGTACGAGGCTACACTGCGGAAGATGCCACCAAAATGATACTGAGACGTTTACCGGATTATGTTCATTACATTACCCCTCAGTTTTCCCGCACTGATATCAATTTTCAGCGAGTACCGACTATAGATACATCGAATCCTTTTGCTCCTGAACAAATCCCAACTAATGATCAAAGTCTTTCGGTAATACACATCCGAAATCCAAAAAAATTGCAGGTGGATTTTCGTTACTTGCTGGAAATGCTCGATGGTTCAGTCATGTCGGCACCAGATACCATAGTGGTACCTGCAGGCAAAAATGTTTTTGCCATGCAATTAATCATTAACCCTGTGATTCAGCGATTGATGCATGAACGGGAAAGAAGCTGGGATTTATCCGACAAATAGATTATTGTGCATTGCAATATTAGGGTGTGTAGGCAAAAATTAGTCGCAGAAGAGTCAGATTAAACACGCTATACTCCCTCTCGAGATAATAACTAAGGGATCATTACCATGCGGTCTATTCTCGTTCTTAATCCAAAAGGTGGCTGTGGAAAAAGCACATTTGCGACTAATATTGCTGGCTATTTCGCCACACAAGGAAAACGTGTTTCTCTGGCCGACTGCGATCCACAACAATCCAGTCGTGATTGGCTCTCAATACGACCCGAATCAGCTGCCACGATAAAAAGTGCTTCTGTTAAAGCTGGCAAGATTGACGTGCCGAGAAGAACCGAGGTACTTATTATCGATACACCCGCTGCCTTGCATGGCCAAAAACTGGCCAACTATGCCAAGGTAAGTCAAACCATTATCATGCCGATGATGCCTTCACCAATGGATATGCGTGCTGCCGAGCGCTTTATCGACGAGTTGTTTTCTCTACGTAAACTTATAAATCGCAAGATCAAAGTAGCCACTGTTGCTAACCGGGTTCGTGAGGACACTATTGCAGCGGCCAAACTGGAAAACTATCTTGATAAAATTAAACTGCCCACCGGCCACAAACTCCCGTTTATTACCATGCTACGCGCCACTCAGAATTACATTAAAGCAGCTGAGCGTGGCTTGAGTATTTTCGAATTTGCGCCTGCCAAAACAGCCTATGACAGGGAACAATGGGAACCTCTTGTTCGCTGGCTGAATAGTGTTCGTAGCATGCCAGGTTAACTATGGAAATAGCGACAACTTAAAAAGTTAATTACGGGCAGGGGAGTCAAAGACAATTGTTGCTCGGCATCCTGGGCTGATGTTTAAACAATTTTTCGTGCACCTTCTACAACGGCATTATCGTTTCCCGGACTATCTAGCAAAGGCAAGGGATCGGTGTCCACCTGACCAGTCGCCAGAGCTAATCCTTTTCTGTAGTAATCTCCTGCCGCCGCATGATCACCCTGCTGTTCCAGTAATAAGGCCAGTTCCTGATAGGCCTCCGCACTAGCCTGTATTGACAGAGAGTCTTCCAGATAACCAAGTGCCTTTCCCCACAAATTATTACGCTTACACAAGCGCCCCAGGCTTAACAACAACACGGCATCATTTGCATGACCAGACAGCAAACGCTCTGCGAACTGTATTTGCTTTACTTTATTACTGGCTTCAACCAGACCATAGAGACAGACGAGATTATCGTCCCACCTGTTTTTTAATATCTTGCGTAACAGCTCTTCACAGTCACTGGTATCCGGATAACTAAGTCTCGCACGCACATATACCTCAATCAGATAAAACTCTTCTTTTAGTTTACGGGGAATATTTTCCCAGGTTTCTTCAAGCTTATTACGCTCACGTGAGTTTCCTGCTTCCTGTAACAATCCGGCATAAACGGTCAACTGTCTGCTCTTTAGTTGATCCGCCGGCAGGATTTTTTTACTTTTTGGATCGTTTAATATTCGTAAGGCTTCAGGCCACTCATTTAGCTCGGAGGCTGCCTCTAGCATCAGGGCGTTAACCTGATTCTGACTACCTTTATCGACATCAAGGTGTTTTAAAGTCGCATAGGCCTGCTCATTCTGACATTGCGAAAGCTGTAGCTTGGCCTGCGTTATCCCTATGACCAAAGAAGCTTCAGGGCAATCTTCGTGGGCAAGTCTTAAGTAGTGATCACGACGTTCTATCGCCCCGGCTCGCTGTGCTGCCCTCGCGGCGGCAAGATAATTTACCAGTGGCAAACTACTTTCTCTGGCACCACGCTGAAATGACTCCTCGGCGTCGCGCCAATCTTCCTCAATCATAGACAAAATACCCTGACTCAAATATCTCTCGGAACGTCTGTGTCGACGATGCTTTGACCATCGCTTAATACTTTTTGGCAAACGAATTAAACTGCCCACCACTCGAACAATAAAATAAACAAGGACGAACAATAGTAGCGATGCCAGAATAAAAAAACTCAAACTTGTTTGTACGTTGTAATCGGCGAAAGAAAAAATCAGCAGACCAGTATCGTTTGATAATAAGGCACCAACACCAATCGCCGCCAGCAATCCCAAAAGAATAATAATCAAATAGCGCACGACTTTACCGCTCCACTTCCGGAGAAAGTAGTTCCCGGGCAGGTTCACCAGCTTCCTGATCCAGCCTGAAAGACTCATCACCGTTAATTGCATAAGTACGCAGAGCTTCCAGTGAAGAAGAAATATCAGGTAGAGCTGGATTTAAATCCAGGCTCTTCATTTGTGACAGTGAATCGAGAATGTTTGCGACACCACTATCACTGCTATCGAAATATCTGTTTAACCACTCAGTAATAATATCTATCGAGACCTGCAGATTATCCGTATCTCTTCTCAATACCGCGTAACGCGCCGATTCAAGTTGCAGACGTAAATTCTGATAAAGAAAATATTGTTGTTCAGGCATAAGAGTGGCGAGAGTTTCTTCGCCACGACGTGAAATGATCACCAGACCTTTAAGTTCCTGCCATACAGCAGACTTCAGTTGTTTCCATTTGCTGTCTTTTACGCCAACAGTTTCCGGCTGACTGGCATCACCCACCTTTGCTTTTTGTAAGGGCAAGTCAATGACACGTCCAACAAGGTCAGACAAATACAATACCAGGCCGGCAATATCTACTTTGTTAACTGCCTTTAAAGTATTCATATCGTTTGCCAGTTGCTGGCGAACTACCAGCAGTCGTGGGTCAGCATTCTCTCGAAGTCTGTCATCGGCAGCTTGCAGGGCTGCCATCGCCATGGATACATCAGCTTCCAGTTGCAATCGATGTATAGCAACAACTATTAAATGCTCGACCTCGGCCAGCTGCCAGTCATTATTGTCAGTCGCTTCCTCTAAATTCAACGATCTTAGAGTGCCGTCCAGAGCCAACTGTTGTTGTTTAACTGCTTCCAGCTCCTGTCGTAACTTCTGGTTTTCCTGCTCAGAGCTCGACAAAGCTTTCACCAATCCCCCCAGCTTTGCATCAAGCTGCGTGATTACTGGTTTTACTTCATCTGGAGATTTTCTGAATTTGTCGAATTGAAAATAGACTGTACCAGACAAGCCCAGGGCAATAAGGCAAAGCAGGATAAGGAGTCCACTGGTAATAAAGGATCTACCTTTATTTGACGACTTTACCGGAGCCTCGTTTGTTGTACTTATCTCCTTTTTGTCTGCTTCATCATTCATTCTCTATTGCCTCAAACATTTCTCTTAGTGCCAGCATAAAGTCATCATCGCTATATCCTGCGGCCACTTTTATTTCAGCCCGAAAACCTGCAGACTCAGCCACAGTTTTCAGGCGTGGACTGATTACAACGAGCCGTGTATTTAAAAAAAGGGAACGTTCTTTTTCCCCGGTCATCTCCAGTAGATTCCGCATTCCTTCAGCACTGGTCACTAATACAACATCAGGTTTTTCTTCAAGCCAGATCTTGCTAATTTTTGTTGCTTCCACGTCTGGCTTTATTCGACGATATAATTCTGCATATTGCACTTCTGCGCCACGCTCAAGTAATTTATCACGCAACAACTCTCTGCCGCCAACACCGCGTATAATCAAGACTTTTTTACCTGCTACACTAGCCGACCCTAATTCGTCTATATCAAGTAACGCGTCACTACCGGTATTACTGTCTGTAAAAAACACATCAGTAAACCCCACTCTTAATAATTCATCATGGGTACCCGCGCCAATCGCAATAATTGTCTTTGCCTGAATATGCCTGAATTTATCAGCCAGAGTTTGACTAGCGTATTTTACGGCATTTCTACTGACAAAGATCAAAATATCAAAGTCATCAAGGCTTGCCAGCGATTGTTTTGCAGCCAGGACATCTTCCAGCGGTGCGATAGTTATAGACGGTAAATGGAATGCCTTCCCGCCTGCATTAGCAATACTGTCTCGCAGATAATTCGACAGGCCGCCGGGACGCGTTACCAGTATTGATTTGCCTTGCAAATACCGGTCGCTCATCGCTATTGCTGCAATTCTTGCAATATTTGACCTGCTCCCATATCCAGTAATATTTGACCAAGTTTATCGCCCAATACCTCAGCATCAATTGCCGGGCCACTGAGGGAAGATTGAATCAGCTCACTTCCATCCAGTCTTCCAACCAGCGCGTGCATTGATAATTGCGTATCTTCTATTTGTGCATGGGCTGCGATAGGTACATGACAATCACCACCGAGTCGGCGATTAAGTGCTCTTTCAGCTTTTACACACAGCTGTGTAACATCATCCACCAGCGGCTCAATAAGCGGCATCAATTCCTCATTATCCGCTCGTGTTTCAATTCCAAGCGCCCCCTGACTTACAGCCGGCAACAAACTCTCCGGGCTAAAGTACTCGTTTATTCGGTCCTGCAAACCCAGGCGTTTCATTCCTGCAGCTGCCAGAACCAAAGCATCATATTCCCCCTCATCCAGTTTTCTCAATCTGGTTCCAACATTTCCGCGAATATCCAGAATTTGGAACTGAGCCTGTTTCGCCTTCAATTGGCATCTACGACGTAAACTGGAAGTACCTATACGTGCATCATGGGGTAATTCGGAGAAATTTCTGAATTTATTTGAAACAAAAACATCGCGTGGATCTTCACGTTTGAGGACAACGGGTAAAGCCAGCTTTTCTGGTAACTCAATACTGACATCCTTCATGGAATGCACCGCTATATCTGCCTGTCCATTCAACAGAGCCTGTTCCAGTTCTTTAACGAATGCTCCTTTACCACCTAAACTTTCGAGACTTGCGTCCAGTAGTCGATCTGCTTCAGTAGTAATGCCCAGAATTTCCACTTGTAAATGTGGGTGCAAAGAACAAAGCGAGTCTCGCACAAAATTAGCCTGCCACATAGCCAGCGGACTTTCGCGTGTAACGATACGAAGTGTAGAAGATGTCATTGTTTCTCTAACGAATTATTAATATTTTAAGTGCTTTTGTATGCAGATTTGTCTGGCATACATTAACAGCCATCACTATGATCTAACAAATACATTAAATAGTGACAATTCAATACATGAAACTGGGCGTCATAATGGATCCCATCAGCGGGATAAACGTGAAAAAGGACAGCACGCTGGCAATGCTGTTGGCTGCGCAGTCTAGATGTTGGGACATTTATTACATGGAAATGAATGATCTTTATGTCGACGCAGGCCAAAGCATGGCCAGAACACGTCAATTGTCAGTGTGTGATGATGCAAGTGACTGGTACCAGTTTAAAGATGAAGAAGTCAAAGCTCTTTCCGATCTTGACGTGATACTGATGCGCAAGGATCCACCCTTCGACATGGAATTTATCTACGCCACATACATACTGGAACTTGCGATGAACAGCGGCGTGTTGGTGGTAAACAGACCTGCCAGTTTGCGCGATGCCAACGAGAAAATGTTTATTACTCATTTTCCTCAATGCATTGCACCAACTCTGGTTACCCGTGACGCCGATCGTATTAACCAGTTCGTAGAAAAGCATGATGAAATTATTCTGAAGCCACTGGATGGCATGGGTGGCAGTTCTATTTTTCGTATCAAACGGGGAGACCCGAATACCAGTGTAGTCATTGAAACTCTTACCTCCTTGCAGACTCGATATATCATGGTGCAAAAATTTATCAGTGAAATCAGTGCGGGGGATAAGCGTATATTGCTGATCAATGGCGTACCTGTTGACTACGCTCTGGCCCGCGTACCTCTTGCGGGAGAGACCAGGGGTAATCTTGCTGCCGGCGGGACTGGCAAAGGAGTCGAGCTTAGTGATCGGGACAGATGGATTTGTGAACAAGTTGCTCCGACACTTCGTGAAAAGGGTCTAATCTTTGTTGGTCTGGATGTTATCGGGGACTACCTTACTGAAATAAATGTTACCAGCCCCACCTGTATTCGCGAACTGGATAAAATCTACGATATGGATATAGCCGGAATGTTAATGGATTCTATCGAAAGCACTGTGCAAGAATAATCTCGCATCGAATCAATTCTTCAGCAGCTTATAATGCTCCCTATAAAAAGTCGGAATAAAGTACATTGAGTGAAGCTGTCATACGTCCCAATATCACCCCTGCTGATCGTCTGGGATTAACTTTCTGCCTGGCTATTATCTGTCATGCCGTAATCGTACTGGGCATTACTTTCGCATCAGAAGATATTCGCCAACCCCGCTACAACAGTATGGATATTGTACTCGTTCAACAACGCAGCAAGAACAACGAGGAAGCCAAACTACTCGCTCAGGCGAGTCTTGAAGGTGGAGGCGATACGGAAGAAGAAGTATCACCTTCAACACCATTGCCACCCCCTTTTCCAGATAACACACCAAAGGTTGCAGCACCACCGCCAGCAAGCCCACCGCCAGAACCAACCTCAAACACTGCCTCTGAGGCCAGTGTAGAAACGAAGGTAGAACCGGTAAGCGCGCGTGAACTACTCGCCGTTGAAGGCAAAGAGTCTGAAACAAAGATATCTGATCTGGTACAGCCGCAGAAGAAGGAGGCGCCAAAGCCAAACAAGGCGGAGAATACCGTCAAGAAGAAAAAGAAAATTCAGCCCAGACCAAGCGCGGCCTCATTACTGGCAATCAGTCATGAAATTGCCTCCCTGAATGCGAAAGTTGAACGCAATCTGGTAGCAAAGTCCGAACGACCAAAACGTAAATTTATTTCAGCCAGTACGCAGGAATACAAGTACGCAGCCTACATGGAAGCATGGCGAGCAAAAGTTGAACGTGTAGGCAATCTAAATTACCCGGAAAAGGCCAGAAAACGAAAATTGACAGGTAGTCTTGTTCTCGCTGTGGCATTGAACCCTGACGGCAGTATTAACGATATCATCGTGCGCAGATCCTCCGGTCACAAGGTGCTTGATGACTCGGCTATACGTATCGTTAGACTCGCCGCTCCCTATTCACCTTTCCCCGATGCCATACTGAAAGAGACTGACATTCTTCATATTACCCGGACCTGGCAATTTCTGAACAACCGCGGATTCAAATAATTTTTTCAAGATTCCATTTTTTACTTCTGTTATTTCTTAAAAATTCACTATTTAAAACGATAGTTTTTTCCGATCCAGATAGATATGATTAAGACATGCGGTTGTCCAATTTGACAAACCAGTTCTTGATCGCCATGCCTGGCTTGATAGACCCCAATTTTTATCACACTGTGACCTATATATGCGTGCACAACGAAGAAGGGGCTATGGGCATAGTCATTAATCGCCCACTGGATATGGCGCTTGGTGATGTTCTCTCACAAATGGACATGACTCCGCGCGACAAAAAAGTTGATCAACTGCCTGTTTATCATGGCGGTCCGGTTCAACCGGACAGAGGTTTTGTTTTGCATGAGCCACTGTCAAGCTGGGAGTCCTCCATTAATGTCAATGATGCTGTTGGTGTAACAACCTCAAGGGATATTCTGCAAGCCATCTCTGAAGGCGGCGGCCCGAAAGAATCTATGGTCGCGCTTGGCTATGCAGGCTGGTCAGCAGGTCAGTTGGAACAGGAAATTATGGACAATGCCTGGCTAAGTGGACCGGCAGAAGCTGATGTGATTTTTAAAACCCCCTGTGAAAAACGCTGGATGACTGCCGCCTCACTGCTTGGTGTCGATATGAACAGGCTTTCGTTCGATATTGGTCACGCGTGAGCAACAAAGTATTTCTCTGTTTCGACCATGGTGAAAAGCGAATCGGCGTCGCCGTAGGACAGTCCATTACCGCAACTGCTACTCCACTGGAAACACTCAAGTGCGTAAACGGCAAACCTGACTGGCAACAGATTGCCAGACTGATCAAACAGTGGCAACCAAGCGAATTTGTTATTGGTTTGCCTTTAACAATGGAGGGAGAAAGACAGAAAGCGACCGAGTCGGCGGAAAGATTTTCCAGACAACTTAATGGCCGTTACCTCCTGCCCGTGCATCTGGCAGATGAGCGTTTATCTTCTGTGGAGGCAAAACACCGCTTGAAAGATAGCTATAATGTTGACCCTGTAGCCGCACAAATAATCCTTGAATCCTGGCTGGCAAATCAGGCCCTGCAGAAAACTGATGCTACAATACCGGATCACTAACACATTTTTTTGCATAAATGAGCTCAGATAAACACGATATTGACGAAATACTGGCTGAAATGCACAGTCAGCTACTCTCCTATCTGAAAAAATCGAACATCAGTGAGCCCTTGATTATCGGCATTCAGACGGGCGGTTTGTGGATTGCTGAAAAAATGCGCTCATCACTCAATATTGGTTCACCTGTAGGAGAGCTAAATATTGCTTTTTATCGTGACGATTTCAGTCGTATTGGCCTTCATCCCCGGGTAACACCGTCGAGCCTGCCATTTGAAATTGAAGACAGGCATATCATTCTTGTTGACGATGTATTGCACACGGGACGTACAATACGCGCTGCAATGAACGAAATTTTCGACTATGGCAGACCGGCAAGTATCACTCTCGCTGTGCTTATTGATCGCAGCGGACGTGAATTACCCATACAAGCTGATGTCGTCGGAAAAAGATTAGCGCTGAAAACCGATGAACATGTTAAACTCCTTGGCCCAGAACCCCTGGCTCTGGAATTTAAGTAACGCGAATGACGTCAAACAATATTCAACTCGACAATAACGGACGCCTTAAGCATTTTCTGACCACTGAAGGTTTAAATAAAAACCTTCTTCTCAATATCCTTGACCACGCAGAATCTTTCGCCGGTGTTGGTGACCGCGCGGTAAAAAAGGTACCTCTCCTGCGCGGTAAAACCATAGTTAATCTGTTCTTCGAACCCAGCACCCGCACCCGTACAACTTTCGAACTGGCGGCCAAGCGTCTTTCTGCTGACGTGCTCAATATCAATATTGCTCAGTCTGCGACAAGCAAAGGAGAGTCCTTACAGGATACCTTGCGAACCCTTGAGGCTATGCATTGCGACATGTTTGTTGTGCGCCACGGCAGCAGCGGTGCAGCCCATTTTATGGCTAAACATGTTTCTCCGCGAATTCGCATCATAAATGCCGGCGATGGCAATCATGCTCACCCTACCCAGGCGATGCTGGACATGTTTACCATTCGGCATCACAAAAAAGATTTCTCCAGATTGAAAGTGGCTATAGTTGGCGACATCATGCACTCACGTGTAGCACGCTCAGAGATTCACGCTTTGACAACGCTGGGTGTTAATGAAGTCAGAGTTATTGCTCCTCTTACATTGCTACCGGCCCGGGTAGAGACTCTTGGCGTTCACGTGTTTCACGAACTGGAAGCAGGTTTGGAAGATGTGGATGTAGTTATCATGCTACGTTTGCAGCGGGAACGAATGCGTAGCGCCCTGCTACCCAGTGAACAGGAATACTTCCATAACTATGGACTGACAGAGAAGAGACTTCAGGTAGCGAAAGATGATGCCATAGTAATGCATCCCGGACCGATAAATCGCGGTGTAGAAATTGACACTCATGTGGCTGATGGCGAACGCTCTGTTATTTTACAACAGGTAAGCCATGGAATTGCGGTAAGGATGGCAGTCATGGCTATGAGCATGGGCTCACTCGTTGATAAGCAGGAAGAGAAGACCTGATGCGTATTCTGATTAAGAATGGCAGGATTATCGACCCGGCAAATCAACTGGATAAGATCGGCGACATTTGCATAGCTGACGGGAGAATTGTTTCAATACTCAAAGGCGGCGATGACTTTACTGCTGAAGAAGTGATTGTGGCCGATGGCAAGATAGTCTGTCCGGGTCTGGTTGATCTCAGTGCACGCCTGCGCGAACCCGGCCAGGAATTCAAAGCCACCATCGCCAGCGAATCAATGGCAGCAGTAAGTTCTGGTATTACAAGCATTTGCTGTCCTCCTGATACTCAACCTGCTATTGATACTGCTGCCGTCGCAGAACTGATTCAACAACGAGCTGAAGCAACAAGTAAACTGCGCATCTTTCCCCTTGGCGCTTTGACTCATGGATTAAAAGGTGAGCATCTGGCAGAAATGCATGCCTTAAAACGAGCTGGCTGTGTTGGTGTAAGCAACGCTTGCATGGATATAGCCAATACCGATGTCCTGCGTCATGCAATGGAATATGCCCACAGTTGCGATCTGACAGTTCATATCCAGGCAGAAGATCACTTTTTAAGTCGCAATGGTGTTGCCCATGAAGGTGTCATCAGTACGCGGCTGGGGCTTCCACCTATTCCCGAAACAGCAGAAACAATAGCAGTTGCCCGTGCCTTATTACTGGTAGAGCAAATTGGAGGTCGTACCCATTTTTGTCGCGTGAGTAGTGCTCGAAGCATAGCTTTGATAAGCGACGCAAAAAAAGCTGGTCTGCCTGTTACTGCTGATGTGGGAATATGTCATTTGCACCTGACAGATATGGATGTTGACGGTTACAACACTAATTGTCATTTACGGCCACCCTTACGCGATCAACGTGACAGGGAAGCACTCTGCCAGGGCATCCTTAGCGGCAGTATTGATGCAATTTGTTCTGATCACCAACCACATGATGAAGACGCCAAGGCTTCACCTTTCAGCGAAACCGAGGCTGGCGCATCGACCATAGAATTATTACTACCGCTTACACTCGACTTGGTGAGCAAGAAAAAACTGTCTTTGACAGAAGCTCTTTCCAGTCTGACCAATAAACCAGCTGCAATTCTTGGTATTGACGCCGGCACTCTTAGTCCGGGCAGAGCTGCTGACATTGTCATAATTGATATGGAAAAACATTTTAGCGTAGATCAAAGCTGTTTAATAAGTGCTGGTAAAAATACTCCTTTTAATGGCTGGGAATTAAACGGTGTGGTGACGAATGTATTTTTCAGCGGACAAGCGGTTTATCAAAACAATGACTGAATTAAATGTTATCTTTTGCTACCAGCATACCGCTTAGAGAAATCCTGTGGGCATGAATCACCCTGTCACTCGCGACACGATTAATCTTGAGGAAGCCAGCATACTCAGCCACGATGCCTTTGCGGGTGACCAGTATTACCTGCGACTGCATGCGCCAATGACTGCGGAGACAGCGCTGGCAGGTAGCTTCGTTCACCTTCGCTGTGAAAATACCCTGCCAATGCGTCGTCCCATGTCAATAATGCGAACCAGTGAAAAAGAAGGCTGGATTGACATACTATATAAAGCCCATGGCCACGGCACCCGACAACTTGCCCAGCGCAAGGTAGGTGAGAAGCTCAGCTTAATGGGACCTATTGGTGTGCCGTTTAAGCAAAATGCTTATCGTCAACGCCCGCTGTTGATCGGTGGTGGTGTGGGTCTACCACCGATGGTATTTCTATCCGAACACATCAGAAGGACGGCAAAGAACGTTTCACCTTTTGTCATTATGGGGTCTGAAGTTCCCTTCCCGTTTAAGAGTGTCCCTTCACAAATCATGCTTGCCGGCATACCCGAAGGCACTATCGCCGCCATGCCTTTGCTGGAGGACTGGGGAATCAGCAGTCGCCTATGTAGCTTACAGGCATATCCCGGTTGTTTTGATGGATATGTAACCGATCTCGCCAGAATCTGGCTTGATGGCATGGATAGTCAGCAACAGCAAGATGTTGAAATCTTCAGCTGTGGGCCAACTCCCATGCTAAAAGCTGTTGCTGCACTCGCGGCGGAATATGGATTGCCATGTCAGATATCTCTGGAAGAATATATGGCCTGCGCTGTGGGAGGCTGCGCTGGCTGTGTAGTGCGTGTAGAGACCAACAATGGTCCAGCAATGAAACGTGTTTGTGTTGATGGGCCGGTGTTTGAAGCTTCTACAGTCTTTCCCCAATAAGCTTAGGTCTTGTGCATTTCCGATCCCGACCGGTTGATAGCGGTCAAGATGATGTCCACCCACATCTTCTCAAAACTCTTAAAACTCATTTACGCTCCGAATATAAAAAGCCAATTTCGGCAAACAGTCATACACTATTCGCTGCAGTAGAAAATATACGCAGGCTACTGGACTTACCCATAATACTCGACTCCGGTTGCGGCACCGGTGCCAGCACCCGTAGTCTGGCTTTGCGTTACCCAAACGCGCTTGTCATAGGTGTAGACAAATCTTCTCATCGCCTCGCTCTCGGTGGTATTCACGAAAACCTGAGACAAGAGAGCAACTCGCTTATATTAAAAATGGAACTGGTGGATTTCTGGCGCCTCGCTGTCAGGCATAGCTGGCATTTACAAAAACATTATATTTTGTACCCGAATCCCTGGCCCAAACCAAAGCTGTTAAAAAGGCGATGGCATGCCCATCCGGTGTTTCCGGACTTGCTGAGACTGGGTGGCGAGTTAGAACTGCGATGTAACTGGCGTATATATGCTGAAGAATTTCGGCTGGCAATAAATTACATCACGCCAAATATTGCTAATCTGGATGAATATATTGCAAAGCCACCGATCAGCTTGTTTGAAAAAAAGTATACGGAAAGCGGCCATATTCTATATCGCTGTCTTTGTGCATTGGATAATCTGGTTATAAGTACCCACAGCAGTGGTGGTCCTGAACCAGTTATGCCTGTGACAAGCCTTATCTGAGTTTCACCTTGATTGGTGCAATACCTATAAGCATTTGATTTATTGAAGTTAAATATATTATTTAACGAGTGAATTGAAACTGGCATGTTAACTGCCACTAAAAAGGTGAAAATTTAGTTGTGACATATCCTCCTCTACTTGGATAAAAATTAAAGGGCCGCAAGGCCCTTTTTTTGCCTACAGGACGATGTGCCATACAAAAGATGTACAACGGTATGTAGGTATGTCGCGAGAGGACAGGAGTC
>JABHFC010000005.1 GCA_018676275.1 Gammaproteobacteria bacterium
AACAAGACTGGCACTTCGTTTTCTGCTACTGACTTTTGTCCGTCCCGGTGAATTACGAGGAGCGAGGTGGGAAGAAATTGATCTGGATGCAAAGGAATGGCGCATTCCGGCCAAGCGCATGAAGATGAAAACAGAGCATATTGTCCCACTATCAAAACAGGCCATTAGCGTACTGGAAGAATTACAATCGATCACCGGACAGTATGAGCTTATCTTTCCCGGAGAACGTAGCCGACACAGGCCAATGTCAGAGAATACCCTGTTGTTTGCACTGTATCGTATGGGTTACAAGAACAGAGCCACGCCTCACGGATTCAGGGCAACAGCTTCCAGTATTCTGAATGAGCAAAACTTCAACAGGGACGCTATAGAAAGGCAGCTATCTCATCAGGAACGTAACCAGGTGCGAGGTGCCTATACCCATCATGCTGAATACTTGAAAGAGCGTAAGAAAATCATGCAGTGGTGGGCCGATTACTTGGAAGATATGGAACATGATACGAATGTGATCAAAGGAAATTTCAATTAATAGCCACACCTTGAGAGACATCATAAATCAACTTGAAAAGTTTTCTGTAAATTACTATGCTAAACAGTATTAATACATATTTGCTTTGAGCAACCTATCTGGATTCAAGGTCCGTATGTAAGCACACTGAAGCAGTCTGGTAGGATTGAGTTGCATTAGTAGGAACTCAGCAACTTACGAAGACCAAGTGAAAGACGTGCATTGGCGCGAAGCTTTGCTTCGTGATCTTTGTGTACGCTTGCACTGGTCTTTTTTTATGCCTGCAAGCCATGATTGAGGAAATTAACATGGCGCTACCGGAAACTGGCTATTTGAGATTGTCTCATATAATTGGCAACCCAAAATCAGAACCACCCATTCCCGCAATAATTCCTGTATCCAGGTCCACATGGTGGGCTGGTGTTAAGTCAGGGAAATATCCACAGCCTGTAAAACTTGGCCCGAGAACCACAGCTTGGAGATACAAAGACATTCAAACCCTTATTGATCAGATCGACAACCAAGGAGAGTCGTTATGAATCTCAGAAAAGCGATCAACGATAACTGTAAGGACTGCCTATATGATAAATTGGAACCTGGTACATGGTTACAGCAAGTGACCCTCTGTGTTGTCAAATCGTGTGCTTTACACAACGTACGCCCAAAAACTACCCATCCTATTCCTGAATCTGTTTTATCCTACTATGGGGTCAAATTGGGTGAATATCAGGATTTAGTAGCCGCTTATGAGGGATAGTGATGGCTCCTACCTTACAAAAGGCAAAAAACCGACGCGAATCGGGTGCGTTTTTAGCCGTGCCTTGCAGTGTTCTCAATTCTGACAATTATAAAAAGTTATCTGCCAAAGGAACAAAACTACTTTGGGATGTTGCTTCTCAAATACGCATGAAATATGGAGGTCCAATCAACAACGGTGATTTGTGTATCACACCAAAAATTATGAAAGATAGAGGCTGGAATTCCAGAGAAAGTCTTTTTACCGCGAGAAATGAACTAACCCACTATGGGTTCATATCAGAGACACGGAAAGGAGGGAGAAATAGAGCCAGCCTTTATGCACTCACTTTCTTTGCTATTGATGAGTGTAACGGGAAACTGGATGTATCGGCGACCAAAGTGGCAGCAAATGATTGGAAGCAAGCAAAAAAGAAATGGCAACGACCCACCAGAAAACCCTCAAGTCAAAGCAAGAAAAAATTAGAACCCTTGTACCGATTTACCTCATCTACAGTACCGATATTCGGTACAACTGGTAATAACTGGAACAACTCTTACCAAAAAGTGCGGGTTTCAGAGGAGCAATATGCGCAATTCTAACCCTTCATTGTACCGACTATCGGTAACCTTCTTAGATCTACCATGTGTACATGGCTTTAGCCATAGGCTATTACCTGAAATATACAGGAGATAAATAGACATTGAGCAAGAAAACAAAAAAGCATTTAGATTCTTCCGAGAAAACCATCCTGTCACCAAAGAACAAAAAAATCAGCTCGGCAACAGTAGAATTTAAAGGCGATAAGCGCAAAATTACTGTACTCCAGGAAGAAAAATATGTTTTCGGTGATACCAAAGCGTTTATGAAGATGATCCTAATTCAATTAATTAGCTCAATCACCCACAGTGACGAAACCAAAGGCAACGGCGCTATTGCGATGTATGCCGAGATTAACCCTCAGGACGGCATTGAACGCTTGCTGGCGGCACAGATGGTAGCGGTCCACAATATGTCAATGGAGTGTTCCCGGAGAGCAATGTTGCCGGATCAAACGATTGAAGGCGTAGAATGTAATATTAATCGTGTTACGAAGCTGAACCGTACGTTTATAGCCCAAACGGAAGTACTGAATAAGTATCGGTCTGGGGGCAAGCAAACCATTCAGGTCCAGCATGTGAACGTGAACGAGGGAGGACGGGCTATTGTGGGTGATGTCAAGGGGGGTGGGGGTAATGGGTAAATGGTTGGGACCACCCCATGACGAAATACCCCGATGTGGTGCAAAGACTCGACCTGGTCACCCTTGTGGGCATTACGCCATGAAGAATGGTCGTTGTCGCTACCATGGGGGTAAATCAACGGGTGCGCGGAACCCGCACAGAGAAATAAAACATGGGCTTTACACAAAGGAAGCGATTGAAGATAGGCGATATGTAAGAGACCTGATTCGTGAAGCAAGGTTGTTAGCGAAGGAATTAGAGGAGTTTATTTAATTTTTACTACTTTTAACTCTTATCTATAAGCGTTCTCTGAATGTAAATTAAAACCCATTCAAAGTATTGCCCAATTTGGAAGTAGTTCTGATTCAAATCCATTTATAACAGGTATATACTGCCGCTTGCACAAAAGGAAAAGCGAGTGAATGAAATAACACCTGCACAGAAACTGCTGGAAGAGACGATTTATATAGCTCGGAAAGGTTTGTATGTGGTGGTGTTATTCAGTCTGTGTATCAATGTATTAATGTTA
>JABHFC010000245.1 GCA_018676275.1 Gammaproteobacteria bacterium
ATCACAGAATTTAATTATCGATACACGGATGATAGTAACGCCCACGTGTTTGCCGGGATACGACTAAAAAATGGCTTGCAGGAAAAACAGATCTTGTTAAAAAACCTGCTGGATAAAGGTTACGAAGTATTGGATATGAGTGATAATGAAGTTGCCAAGATGCATATTCGTTATATGGTTGGAGGCAGCGCGAAACAGATAAAAGATGAATTGCTTTACCGTTTTGAGTTTCCGGAACGTTCTGGTGCGCTGCTTTATTTTTTGACAGCATTGAGTGATCGCTGGAATATCAGTTTATTCCATTATAGAAATCATGGTGCTGCCTACGGCAGGGTGTTGATGGGTTTACAGGTACCGCAAAAGGATCAGCAGGAATTTCTGGTTTTTCTGGAGAGTCTTGGCATGGAGTATTCCGATGAGAAAAATAACCCGGCCTACCTTATGTTTTTAAGCTAGTTTTGTCGGATCTGGACGGATTGAAAAATATCCAGGTAAAGGATGGGTATCAACCGCAATGCCGTTCAAAAGACTTTCAACTTGAACCATAGGATCAAGTGGGAACAGCTGGCGATATTTCAGGCTGCCCACCTTAGCGGGGGGTGTGCACAACAACATCGCGGTTAAGTTCCCTGGTCAGTGTATTATCGGCTCAAGTTACACCAGTCTAATCACGTACACCGCAGAAGATACCCAATTCTGATTCTTCAGACCCCGTCAGAAACAGTTTGCATCTCCAGTTGCCGGCCTTTTATCAGGGCCTCATCTATCTTGCTCTGCAAACGTTGAATTGTGGTGTCTACACTTGAAGTATAGTCATGATTTTCCTGTTTGTATGCCAACAAATCATGTGCCAGATTTAATGCTGTCATTACCGCAATTCTCTCGCTGCCGATGACACGGCCACTGTTTTTCATCTCCAGCATTTTTGCATTTAAGAACTCTACAGCGGTATGTAATTGCTTACGTTCGCTCTCTTCGCAGGAAATAAGGTACTCTTTATCCAGTATGTTTATGGAAACAGGTTTACTGTTTTCACTCATGAGCGTGTTTCCATAGCCCTCAAGCGTGAAATCATTGACTCGATTCGGGTTCTGGCCTGTTCGGTTTTTTCAATGAGAGTTGCTCTTTCGGTGACCAGGCTATCTTGCTGGTTACGTAAAGCGGAATTTTCCGACTTTAGATCGTCTACAGTACGGATTAGCTCATCGACTCTGGCTTCCAGGGCGGTCAGATCCATATTTTCATTTTCAGTCATGGCGGCTATTTATTTGTCAGTGTTATACATTGATTAGTATCATTGTTGATTAATATAGAGCGGTCATTCAGAGCGGTCAACCGTTGAGACTGCTATTTACACTTGCAGCTTGTAATTGCCAGCACCTGCCTTGCAAAATGTAGTGCCTATTATGTCCGTTTATTGGAGGAAAAGAGAGTAAATGTCAGATTTTGATATGTTAGACGCCCTGTTGGTGAGGGTGGAGGCTGAGGCCTTTGCGGCAGAAATCCATGGCTTTGTTTGTGGTCAGATCTGTGTAACCGGTCAGGCGGATGAAACGCTGTGGAAAGATTTTCTGGATGTACAGGGTGAAGACGATAGTTTGATTTCCAGCTGTTACGGCGAAGTCACTCAATTAGTCTCGGAAACTCTTGCACAAATGCATTCGGCGGAATTTGGTTTGCAATTATTGTTGCCAGCTGATGGCGTGCCAATTGGGATACGTGTGGAATCACTTAGTAACTGGTGCCATGGCTTTTTAAATGGTTACGGTGTCAGTGAAAGACTGAGTACACGCGGTCCGTCAGAAGAATGTAACGAGGTGCTGGAAGATTTCACCCAAATCTGTCGATTGGGGATTGATAATGAAGAAACCGAAGATGAGCATTCGTTGATGGAACTGACCGAATATGTGCGAATGGGCGCGATATTGATATTTGAAGATTTACAACCACCTTTAGGAAGTTCGGAGGTACTACATTAATGGTAATGCGCGAATTTCAACGTCGTCGCAAAAGACTTATGGACATGATGGGTGATGAAAGTATCGCCATTATCCCAACTTCACCTGTGCGCATGCGTAATCGAGATGTAGAGCACCCGTTTCGACATGACAGTGATTTTCATTATTTAACCGGTTTCACAGAACCGGAATCTGTCGCCGTATTGATCCCCGGGCGTGCAACCGGTGAATACGTTCTTTTTTGTCGGGAACGAGATGCGAAAATGGAAAGCTGGAACGGTTTGCGTGCAGGTCTGGAAGGTGCAGTTGAACAATATGGGGCAGACGACGCTTTTCCTATAGAAGATCTGGATGACATTTTACCGGGTCTTCTCGGCGATCAGGAGCGCATTTTTTATACCATGGGAAATGATCCTGTTTTCGATCAACGAGTGTTGAGCTGGGTGAAA
>JABHFC010000246.1 GCA_018676275.1 Gammaproteobacteria bacterium
ATTTAGGGATTGGCGTTTACGGATAATCATTGATGTAGATCATAATTTATGGTGTTTCAGTTGCCTATCATTGGTATGTATTAAGACAATCGTCCAAACACTAGAATAGTGGTAAATAAACAACGGTAATTACCTGAATTTAATAGATATCGTGACAATATTTGTACTTTACCAACAACTTGAAAACGGTTATATTTAGACGACTGTCCTAGAACAACTATCGCAAATTAGTCATCGAAGGGCAAATAATTGGTCTTAGCATTTCTTATCTGGCACCAGATTTTTATTGTCAGACGTGTAAAAAATTATATAACGGGGAGTATTCAGATATGAGTTTCAGATTCTCAGTATTGATGAATGGCCTACTGAGCCTTGCATTATTACCTTTCATCGCAAACGCGGCAGTACTTGAAGAAGTAACAGTTACCGCTCAAAAACGTGAACAGAATATCCAGGATGTTGGTATTGCCATCACGGCATTTAGTGGTGAGCAGATGCGCACCCTGGGTTACGCCAATGCACAGCAGATTGCAGCTTTGGCACCTGGTGTTTCCACAGTACAACCAAACGGTGAAGCCAACTACGCGCTGGCAATTCGTGGTGCTGCCAATAGTGACTTTGTTGCAAACCAGGAAAGCCCCGTTTCTTTGTATGTAGACGAAGTCTATGTCTCCCAAATGTCTGGTGCTGGTTTTGCACTTTTTGATATGGAGCGTGTTGAAATCCTGCGTGGCCCACAAGGAACATTGTTCGGACGTAATGCTACTGGCGGTTTGGCTCATTATGTAACAGTTAAACCGAGCCAGGAATTTGGTGGCTATGGTCAGGTCACAATTGGTGAACATGATCAGGTTAAATTTCAAGGTGCAGTAGGCGGTGGTATCAGCGATACAGTCTCAGCAAGAGCATCGATATCTACACATCATAATAGCGGTTATGTCGAAAATCGTTTAGATCCGGGCAATGATCTGAATAATGCGAATGATTATACCGGTAGAGTACAACTGCTATTTGAACCGACTGACGATGTCTCTTTTTTAGTTAACGGTCGTTATTCTTTACAACAGATTCGAACCGGCTTTTTTGAAAACGTCAGTGGTTCTCTGGACGCAGTTGGTAATGGTGTAAAAGAAAAGAACGACTGTGCCAACTTCACTAATTTCAACGGTTACTGTGACGCTGATGGTGATAATTTTGCCGGAGATTTTGACAAGCTGGGTTTCAACGATCTTGAGACCTATGGCATTAGTGGCACACTGAAATGGAATCTTAGTAATGGCATGGAGTTGACCAGTATTACTGATTATCAGAGTGTGGAACGTGACTACATCGAGGACTCTGATGCCAGCCCATTTGAGGATTTCCACTTTTTCCTGACCACCGATGCGGAACAGTTCTCTCAGGAAATACGTTTGAGCGGCGAGACCGATAACTACAAGTGGGTAACAGGTTTTTATTATCTGAATATTGATAGCGCAGATTCGAATGGTGCTGAAATTGGCCTGGAGGGTCTTGTACCACTCACAGATCCAGCTTCTGGATTTATTGGCGGCGATGTATCTGGTTTAGATAGTCCATACGCACAGGAAAAAACATCCTGGTCATTATTCGGTCAGGTTGAATATGCTTTCAGTGATGCCTTAACCTTAATCGGTGGATTTCGCTGGATTGATGAAGAAGTTGATTTTGATTACACGAGTAATTTTGTACTTTTCCCACGGGACGGTACATTGGAACGAGGTGGTAATCCAAATGTTTTGGCGAACATCGGTGGTTTTACCGGCAAATACGACGAAGGTCTATGGTCGGCGAAAGTCGAACTCGACTGGAGACCTAATGATGACTGGCTGACTTATGTGAGCTGGAACAGAGGTGTGAAGGGTGGTGGGTTCAACGCACCTTTAGACGTAGCTGCAGATCCTCGAGGTCAGGGTCAATTTGGCTTCCAGGAAGAACAGGTCGACGCTTTTGAAATTGGTTTTAAAGCGAGTCTGGCTGATGGTCTTGCTCGACTTAACGTTGCCGCCTATTACAACGATTATAAAGACTTTCAGGCATTCACCATTCTGGGTTTAGCAACAAACGTTGTTAGTGCGCCGGATGCTGAAAGCGTTGGTTTTGAGGCAGAATTGACGCTGAATCCAATGGAAGGTCTGGATATTTTAGTAGGCGTTGGCTACAACGACATGGAGATAAAGCTTGCCGATGGCAGCAAAACCACATCAATTCAATCACCAGAATGGAACTGGGGTGGACTGGCTCGTTACCAATGGGCTGCGATGAATGGCACGATGGCGATACAAGGTGATTTTCACACTCGCTCTAAACATTTCCACAGTATTTCCAGGGCAGATGCGGTTACCCAGGGTAGCTATCATGTGGTTAATGCCAGACTCTCCTGGACTACTGCAGATGAGAAATGGGAAGTGGCTGTTTTTGCAGACAACCTCACGGATGAAGAATATGTCGTACAGTCCTTTGATGTGGCTGGGGCTTTTGGCTGGATTGAAGAGTACTATGGTCGTCCACGTTGGGTAGGCGGCAGTATTAATTACAATTTCTAGTACCAGTTTGTAATACACAATAGGCCAACCTCCTGCGATTAGCAGGTCGGTTGGCTTTTTTATTTGTGCTTCGGAACTTGATTATTTTTGAGAAGAGGAAGAAATTAAGATAATAAAATCTGGGTGAGACCGTTATGACCGAAACCAACAGAGATACAAACGACTGGCAACAAGCTGATTTGGATAGTTACTTGCATCCATTCACTGATTATAAAGGGCTGCAAAAAGACAAGGCCAAGATTATCGTGCGCGGTGAAGGTTGCCATGTGTGGGATAGTGATGGGAATAAGTACCTTGATGGACTGGCTGGCCTGGCGTGTGTAAACATTGGTTATG
>JABHFC010000247.1 GCA_018676275.1 Gammaproteobacteria bacterium
CATGGTGGACGTATCGGTGTGCTG
Source organism: Gammaproteobacteria bacterium (assembly GCA_018676275.1). Lineage (GTDB taxonomy): Bacteria > Pseudomonadota > Gammaproteobacteria > Eutrophobiales > Eutrophobiaceae > WLWS01. The sequence goes on from JABHFC010000247.1 coordinate 25, forward strand.
GCTGATATTGCAGGTGGTGATGCCGATTTGGCTCGTGATATTGCAATGCATGTAGCAGCCAGTCGACCAGTTTGCGTGGCCGAGGCTGATGTTTCCCAGGAAATGCTCGATAAAGAAAAGGCTATTTTCGTGGCACAAGCTGAAGAAAGCGGCAAGCCGGCTGAAATCATCGAAAAAATGGTCTCGGGTCGTTTGAAGAAGTACCTCAAGGAAGTGACTTTACTGGGACAACCTTTTATAAAAGATCCTGATCAGAGTATAGAAAAGTTATTAGCTAGCAAGAGTGCCTCAGTAAACAGTTTTGTTTGTTATGAAGTCGGAGAGGGCATAGATAAAAAGGTCGAAAATTTTGCCGAAGAAGTAATGGCACAGGCAAAGGCTTCCGAAAAATAACCAATATAGAGAGAACCCCTTGTCTGAGACAAGCACAGAAAGCTTGAAGTTTAAACGCATATTATTGAAGCTAAGTGGTGAAGCTTTAATGGGCGAGACCAGTTTTGGCATTGACCCAAATGTTATTAAACAGATTGCATCGGAAATTCAGGATCTGGATAAAGCGGGTGCTGAAATCGCGGTGGTACTTGGAGCTGGTAACTTTTTTCGTGGATCGGGACTGGCTGCAGCGGGAATAGATCGGGTTACTGCCGATCATATGGGTATGCTGGGCACGGTGATGAACTCACTTGCTTTACAGGACGCACTGGAACAGTTAGGCATGTATGTGCGCGTGATGTCAGCGATAGTTATCAATGAAGTGTGTGAGGACTATATTCGCCGTCGCGCCATTCGTCATCTGGAAAAAAGACGTATTGTGATATTCGCGGCAGGTACCGGTAATCCGTTTTTTACGACCGATTCAGCTGCAAGTTTACGAGCAGTTGAAATCAACGCGGAACTACTTATCAAGGCGACCAAGGTAGATGGTGTTTATTCAGCTGACCCCATGCTGGATAAAACAGCAACTCGCTATGAAAAACTGAATTACGATGAAGTTATAGAACAAAAACTCGGTGTAATGGATACTACCGCTGTAGTTCTTTGTCGTGAGAACAATATGCCACTAAGAGTTCTTGATATGATGAAAAAGGGCGCTTTGATGAGGGCTGCTCAGGGACAGGATGAAGGAACTTTGGTAACACAATAAGAAGGTGAGCTCTAATGACAAAAGAGATAATTGATGATGCAAAAAAACGAATGCAAAAAAGCCTTGAGGTTTTTGCGCATGAGTTATCAAAAATTCGAACAGGCCGTGCTCATCCTGGCTTGCTTGAACATGTAATGATCAATTTTTATGGAAATAATGTTCCTATTAGCCAGGCTGCCAACGTTAATGTTATGGATTCTCGTACATTAAGTATCACGGCCTATGATAAGAATATGATTCCGGATCTTGAAAAAGCGATACTGAATTCAGATCTGGGATTGAATCCTGTTACGACAGGCGAGACCATTCGTGTTCCCTTACCAGCATTAACTGAAGAACGTCGTAAAGATCTTACCAAGGTAGTGCGCAATGAAGCTGAAAAAGCGCGTATTGCTGTACGTAATGTTCGTCGTGATGCGAATACCCACCTTAAGCCTCTGGTTAAAGAAAAAACGATTACCGAAGATGATGAAAGGCGAGCGGAGGCTGACGTGCAAAAGTTAACAGATTCAAAGGTCGCTGAAATTGAAAAAATGCTCGAAGCGAAAGAAAAGGAGTTAATGGAAATCTAGGGTCTGTTTTAAACAGCCCCTGGTATTGTTCACTTAGTTGAACAATGAGCTTCGTTTCACCAATCAAGCCACGGCTTGCCAAATGTTTTCAGTCGAATAATGGGTCAAGCGCTGCAAAAAAATAATAAGCCACATCATATCGCCATCATAATGGACGGTAATGGGCGCTGGGCTAAAAAGCGAGGTTTACCCCGGGCCGCCGGTCACAAGGCCGGGATCACAAATTTAAGAAAAATTGTAGAGTATTGTGCTGCAGAACAGATTGAAGCTCTGACTGTTTATGCTTTCAGTAGTGAAAACTGGCGCAGACCCGATCAGGAAGTCAGCTTGCTAATGGAATTATTTATAAGCGCACTTAATGAACAGGTTGATGAATTACATGAACATCAGGTCAATATCCGCTTTATTGGCGATCTCGCTCGCTTTCCACAAAAATTGCAGGATTCGATTACAGCAGCTGCAACCCTCACCAATAAAAATTCCGGACTGCATTTGCGTGTTGCAGCCAATTACGGTGGCCGCTGGGATATCACCAACGCATTTAAAACAATTGCCGGAAAAATCAGCAGGGGAGAGCTTGAGCTAAATGATGTTGATGAAGCTATGATTCAACAAGCTTTGACTCTGTCGGATTTACCTGAGCCGGATCTGTTTATTCGTACGGGTGGTGAACAACGAATTAGTAATTACCTGCTTTGGCAGATGGCGTATACAGAAATGTATTTTAGCGATACCTACTGGCCTGATTTCTCACCGGAGTGTCTTGCGGAAGCCTGTAGCTGGTTTGAATCCAGGCAGCGTAGATTTGGCCGAACCCCTGAACAACTAAAGCAATCTGAACGTGCTTAAACTACGCATTCTCACAGCAGTCGTCCTGATTCCTGTTTTTATAATTGCTGTTCTGTACCTGAATACAGCTTCGTTTGCTGTACTTATGGCAACAGTTATCGCACTGGCGGCCTGGGAGTGGGCGGGGATTGCCGGTTTCTCAGGTAGTCTGAAGCGTGGCAGCTATACCCTGGCGGTCGTAACACTACTTATCCTTACTTATATATTTCGTTCAGGTCCTCTTTCAGTCTGGATATTATCAATCGCTGTTCTTTGGTGGGGCCTGGCGATGCATCTTGTGCTGCGTTATCAAAGTCATGAGAGCCTGGACTTCGCTGCACCAGCGAAGGCACTGATTGGTCTGCTAGTTTTGCTACCAGCATGGTTGAGCCTGCTGATCTTGCATGCCTTTGAACCTGATGGCGTGCTACTAGTCATATTTTTACTGGTACTAATCTGGAGTGCTGATATTGCCGCTTATTTTGCTGGTAGGCGCTGGGGCAAACACAAGCTTTGTAGTCGGGTTAGTCCAGGCAAAAGCTGGGAAGGCGTATTTGGTGCCCTGGCTGCGTCTGTTGCTCTGGCTTTCATTTATGCCTTATATGTACAGTTGCAGGGTCTAGAGTTATTGATATTCATCACGATATGCATTATTACAGTGCTGGCCTCGATATTAGGTGATTTATTGGAAAGTTTAATGAAGCGGATCAGTAATATGAAAGACAGTGGTTCAATCCTTCCCGGACACGGTGGCGTTCTCGATCGCATAGATAGTCTGACCGCGGCTTTACCAATATTTCTTTGCTCCTTATGGGCTTGGGAGAAGCTAGTTTGATCGGTATTACAATTCTTGGCTCTACCGGTAGTATCGGCGTTAATACGCTTGATGTTATTTCCCAACACAAAGACAAATACAAGGTTGTTGCGCTTACTGCCAATACCGGTGTTGAACGAATGATAGAGCAATGTACGCAATGGCAACCTGAATATGCAGTGATGGCTGATACTGATAGTGCTGAGCTTTTACGCGCGAAATTAAAAGCCGTGGCCGCAGATGTAGAAGTGTTATCTGGTGATGAGGGTTTGCGATTTGTAGCCGAGACAGAACAGACCGACTATGTCATGGCAGCTATTGTGGGTGCAGCAGGATTATTACCAACTCTGGCGGCTGCAAAGGCAGGTAAGCGGGTATTGCTGGCGAACAAGGAAGCACTGGTCTTGTCTGGTCAAATATTTATGGATGCAATACGCGATTCTGGTGCCGAACTTCTACCTATTGACAGTGAACACAATGCTATTTTTCAATGTATGCCGGTCAATTTCGGCGATGGTTTGGCGCCAACTGGCGTTCAGCGAATTCTACTTACAGCGTCCGGCGGGCCATTCAGGAGCAAATCACTAACTGAACTACATCAGGTTACTCCGGATCAGGCATGCGCTCACCCCAACTGGGTGATGGGAAGAAAAATCTCTGTCGATTCTGCAAGTATGATGAACAAAGGACTGGAGTTAATCGAGGCCTGCTGGTTGTTCAACACAACACCTGAGCATATCCAGGTAGTTTTACATCCACAGAGTATTATTCATTCACTGGTTGAATACTCGGATGGTTCTGTACTGGCGCAACTGGGCAATCCGGATATGCGCACTCCCATTGCTCACGGTCTGGCATGGCCAGAACGTATCAAGTCTGGTGTTGCATCGCTGGATTTGTTCGATATCGCGCGGCTGGATTTTGAAGAACCTGATCTGGAACGTTTTCCCTGTCTGCGTCTTGCCTGCGAGGCAATGCAAAAAGGAGGCACGGCGACAGCTATTCTCAATGCTGCCAATGAAGTGGCAGTTGCGGAATTCCTCGCCAGGCGCATACGTTTTACAGATATAGCGAAAATTGTCGAGTTAGCTTTAACTAATGTTGAAATAGAGGAAGCCACGTCTCTGCAAACCGTATTAGCCGCAGACAAGAGGGCGAGAGATTATTCAAACACCGCAATTCAGGAGCTGGCAGCATGATCGATATCCTGCAATCAGCACTGGCATTTATAGTAATACTCGGGATTCTTATCACCTTTCATGAATACGGACATTTCTGGGTTGCGAGAAAGTGCGATGTAAAAATCCTGCGTTTTTCTGTCGGTTTCGGTCGACCTCTGTGGAAAAGAAGTTTCGGTGATGATCAAACCGAGTTCGTGATTGCGGCATTGCCTCTGGGCGGCTATGTGAAGATGTTGGACGAAAGGGAAGGACCTGTTGAAGAACAGGATAAAGAGCGAGCCTTTAATAATAAATCGCTTACACAACGCATCATGATCGTTGTAGCGGGCCCATTATTTAATTTTATTTTTGCCATTTTTGCCTACTGGGCTATGTACATGATTGGCATTAATGATTTCAAGCCAGTTATTGGCGAAATAGAGATGAAATCCATAGCCGCTGAATCTGGTTTCAGGTCGGGGGATAGAATTCTGCAGGTGGATGGTAGAAAAACACCAACCTGGTCATCGGTAATTGATACTACGGTTGCCAATGTAGTGAATGCTAGAGAGGTAGTTTTTACGGTTAGCGCTGGTCAGTACAGCGAGCGTGAAATTACAATCGATTTGTCAAAGATATCAATTGATGAAATGGCGTCGGGGCAATTATTCAAGGCGATAGGACTGCATCCTGAACGACCGGTGATTCCCGCAATAATAGGTGAAATTATTGAGGGAGGCTCAGCTGAAGCTGTTGGTATGCAGGTTGGGGATAAGGTACTGAAGGTGGATGATGATCCTGTCAAGGACTGGATTAACTGGGTGGAGATTATACGGGCAAATCCGCAACAGGCTTTACAAGTCGATATTCTGCGTAATGCAGAACCACTGACCTTGGCAATAACTCCGGCGCTGGTAGTAGAAGGCGGTCAGGAAGTCGGCAAAATAGGAGCTGGTCTGGATCAAAGTTATCTACAGGACACTTCCAATCAGGCGATTGAATCCTATGCTTTGTTTCCAGCTCTATACAAGGCAGTAGAAAAGACCGCTGACATGTCTATCATGACTTTGCGCATCCTTGGTAAAATGATTGTCGGCGAAGCTTCAGTAAAAAATCTGAGTGGACCTATCAGCATTGCACAATATGCGGGGAAAACAGCAAATCTTGGTATTGCCGTGTTCCTTGGCTTCATGGCAGTTATTAGTGTTAGTCTTGGAGTACTGAATCTTTTGCCTATTCCACTACTGGATGGGGGACATCTGTTCTACTACCTGATTGAGATGGTGAAAGGAAGTCCGCCCTCAGAGTCCTTTCAAATAGCGGGACAACAGTTTGGCTTGATAGTTTTACTCGGATTGATGAGCATTGCGCTTTATAATGACATCTTGCGGGTGGTGGGTTGATAAGGGCTGTATAATGTTGGAAAGGTATGCTCCATCGTTCAATAAATTATAAAATAACGCATCATAATTTTAATTAAAATAAAAATATAAAATTCATGAAGATACCTCAACATCTTTATAGACTACTTTATCTAATTTTACTAAGCTGCTTTTGCTCAACTGTGTTTTCTGCGCAGGAGTTTGTTATTCATGACATCAGAGTGGAGGGCTTACAGAGGCTTACACCGGGTACGGTTTTCAATTATATGCCAATTGAGGTGGGTGACACCTTTAACGACCAGATCTCCATTGAAGCAGTCCGTTCATTATTTAAAACCGGTTTTTTTGATGATGTAAGACTGGAACGGGATGGCAACGTACTGGTCGTGCTGGTCAAAGAAAGACCCGCTATCAGCAGTATCCTGATAGAGGGCAATAAGGATATCAAGACTGAAGATTTACTGGATGGATTAAAAGAAGTTGGTTTTGCTGAAGGTAGGGTATTTGATCAATCCCAATTAGAGATGCTTGAACGTGAGCTTCGTCGTCAATATTTTTCTGCCGGCAAGTATGGAGTTCGTATTACTTCCACTTTGCAGCCTTTGGATAATAACAGGGTCGCTGTATCTATTGATGTATCCGAGGGTAAGGCAGCCAAGATAAAACAGATCAACATAATTGGTAATAGAACTTTTAAAGAA
>JABHFC010000031.1 GCA_018676275.1 Gammaproteobacteria bacterium
CGAATAGTAATAGTTTTGTGGCGGAAATAGGCAGGCAGGTGCCAGAGCTAAAGCTCGATTTACCGGCTACAGCTATAGGCAAGGACTTTCTCACCAAAAGCAGGTTCTTTGATGCAGCTCCAAGCGGCACCGGATATCAGTTCTCAATTTATGGTTTATTCGGATTAACACTGGCTAGAGTGGAAGGTCTGGAAATAAATGTGCTCGGTCTTAATTTCGGAATTAACCCATTTAAATTACGGCTAAAGCTTCCAGGCTTAGGCTTAGTGGGCAGCTAGAATTATATGAACAGAATATATTTAATAATAAACTGCAATCAAAGCTGATAATCAGAAAATCGAGATGGACATGAAATCTGAATCTTCGCCAGCAGTTCACATAAATCTTAATGTGCGTGGCATGGGAGTGTCAGCAACTATAGCGATTAATAAACGATGTGGAGAGCTACAGAAAGAAGGTCGTGATATTTATCGTTTGGGTTTGGGTCAATCTCCCTTCCCGGTTCCTGAACTGGTCGCAAATTCATTGAGAGAACACGCTCATCAGAAAGATTATTTAGCGGTTAAAGGATTGCCCGCATTGAGAGAATCAATTGTCGGCTATTATCAGCGAACACAGGGTCTGCAGTATTCAGCGGAAAATATTCTGGTGGGTCCGGGTAGCAAAGAGTTGATGTTTTTGTTGCAGTTAACTTATTACGGCGATCTTGTTATCCCTAGTCCAAGTTGGGTTTCATATGCGCCGCAAGCTCGGATTATTGGTCGCAAATTACACTGGCTGACAACCGAATTGGAAACGGGACTGGGAGTAACCGCGGAAGTACTGGAATCAATTTGTCGAAATGATCCTGACTTGCCACGATTACTTATTCTCAATTATCCGGGCAATCCGACGGGTATTACCTACTCGAATTCTCAACTTGAAGCGATAGCGAAAGTTGCTCGTCGTTATCGTATTCTATTATTAGCAGATGAAATATACGGCGGACTGACATTCAATGGAGAGCATAATTCTATTGCCCGCTTTTATCCGGAAGGGACTATTATTAGTAATGGTTTGAGTAAATGGTGCGGTGCTGGTGGCTGGCGATTGGGAGCATTTATTTTTCCTGAATCGCTTAGCTGGTTGCTTGATGCCATGGCAGTAGTCGCCAGTGAAACATTTACCTCTACCAGTGCACCTATTCAATATGCCGCAGTTAGCGCATTTTCTGAAAACGCTGAACTGGAAATCTATCTGAAAAATTGTCGAGCCGTGATGGGTGGGCTTTGTCATTCTGCCTGGAAACGCCTGGTAAATATTGGTGCTGATGTTATACAACCAATGGGTGGGTTTTATTTATTTCCGAATTTTGAACCTCTCCGGGAACAATTAGTAAAAAAGGGCATAGTTGATGGAAAACAGTTTTGTGAACGATTATTGGAGGAAACGGGTGTTGCCTGTCTGCCCGGTTATGAATTTGGCAGACCAGAGTCGGAACTTTCAATGCGTATTGCCTGTGTTGACTTCAATGGTGCAGAAGCACTTGCGGCAGCAAGTGATACAAGCAAGATCGACGAAGCATTCTTACGTAATCACTGTACAAGAGTGATGAAAGCAATTGATTTACTTTGTGAATTTGTAACGAGAAAGTAAGCACTAAATCGTAGTGTTCAGTTATTAGAATCCAGCCTCAAAAATCTTTCAGCTTTGTTGTGAAAATAAGACATAGATAAATTTCAGCTATATCCAATCAGTCGTTGCCATTGTCTTAAAGATCGATTAATTTGGTCATCATAATTGTGCCTGAAGCGGCAAAACATTCTATTTTTCAAATAAATAATAAGCATTTCGGGGGCGATACTAAATGTTCAATAAATCATTCCATACTATTTTCGTGGCGATAATATGCGCCACATGCGGACTGTCTTCAAATGTTGCATTCGCGCAACCTGCAGACAATGACACGATAGAAGAAGTTGTTACGATTGGCTCACGCAGCCAGAAACCACGGGTGTCATCAGACTCAACCGTGCCAGTCGATGTTATTTCAGGTGAAGACTTCAACGTTTTGGGAGGCACAGCCGATCTGACCGACAATCTCAAGGCGATGATACCTTCCTATACGGCAACGCCGGCAACTGGTGATGGCAGCGCGTTTGTACGACCGACTTCGCTGCGTGGCACAGCGCCTGATCAGACCCTGGTTCTTGTTAACGGCAAGCGTAGACATCGTTCGGCTCTGGTGCAGTTTTTTGCCCCCGCTGCTGGTAACGGTGCTCATGGCGCTGATGTCGGTATGATTCCTGGCATTGCCCTGAAAAGAGTGGAAGTACTACGCGACGGCGCTGCCGCCCAGTATGGTTCAGATGCCATTGCCGGTGTCATTAACTTCGTGCTGAAAGATGCCGCCGAAGGTGGCGAGGTTCAGGTCCAGTATGGTCAACATTATGATAATGAAGATAGCAAGAAAGTCTCGGGCAATATTGGTCTGCCCCTTGGATCTGAAGGGTTTCTAAACGCAAGTTTTGAGTGGATTGACAACGATGCGCTTTCGCGCGGCGTACAGCGTGCCTCAAATGAGGCAGCTTTACTTGCGGCGGGTGTTCCTCTATCGGAAATAGGCGCTGATTCACCCTTTGGTGATGCACCATTTCTGCAGACCTGGGGCCGGCCGGAAACGGACGGTGTGCGCTTTTTTGCCAATACCGGTTATGACATCAGTGACGCCATGCAACTCTACTCCCATGTAGGCTACGCAGAAACAGACGGTCGCTATCGTTTCTTTTACCGCGATCCTGCCCATTCAAGTCTCGCGCCTGCCCGTGCCGCCGGGTTTACCGGTCTCCGTGCGGGCTTTACACCCTATCTTGACGGTGCTCAGAAAGATCTCACTGTTGTTGGCGGCTTGAA
>JABHFC010000248.1 GCA_018676275.1 Gammaproteobacteria bacterium
AGAACGGAGTTTATGCCCGGAGGGGTGCCTGAAGGCGGTCGGTTCAGCCAAACTGGACGCTGAAATATTACTGGCGAGTAGTATGAATACCGATAGAGCAAGTCTGTATGCCTATCCGGAACGAGAGGTGTCAAAAGATCATGCGGCAAACTTTCAGCTCCTGCTAAACAAACGTGTTGATGACTATCCAATTGCCTACCTCATTGGCAACAAAGAATTCTGGTCGCTCGAACTGAAAGTCGATCAGAACACTCTTATTCCTCGCCCGGAAACAGAATGTCTCGTTGAAGCAGCGCTGGAATACATTCCTGCCAACCGTCAGTATGAGATTCTCGATCTTGGTACAGGTAGTGGCGCCATTGCACTGGCTATTGCCACAGAAAGACCTGAATCAAAAGTACTGGCAGTTGACCGTAGCCAGGAAGCATTGAATGTAGCCACTGAGAATGCCGACAGGCACAACATAAAGAATGTAGATTTCATGCAGTCAGACTGGTTTTCAGAACTGGCGGGCAAACAATTTGACCTGATTATTTCAAATCCACCATACGTGGAATCTGATGACAAGGGATTTAGTAAGGGGGAAATACGCTACGAACCACGCCTGGCTCTCGATGGTGGTCATCAGGGTATGCAGGCAATAACCCATCTTATTCCTGCCGCCACACATTTTCTGAAAACAGATGGACGACTAATGCTCGAACATGGCTATCAACAAGCATCGCTGATTCAACATTTATTTAGTGCTAATCATTATAAAGATATTCATAAACAACAAGACTATGCTGGACATGACAGAGTCAGTTTTGCGCAATGGCCATAGAAGAATTACCTTATTCTGAAATAAGGAAGAAAGTTGTAAGTTTCGATATAGATCTTACTTCTGATGAAAAGAATTTTCTGCGGACATCTCTTTTGGAACTGGAAAGCGTTACAAATATTCAAATTGGAGAACACTTTTTGGAAATCGAATATGAATTTCCAATAACTTGTTTTACCGACGTGTGGCAATGTATAAATGATAATTTGAGCGCATCTAATTTTACATTTTTACGAAAACTTAATTATTCATTACTCAGCTTTGCCGAGCATAATGAGAAAGAGCATCTACTTTATCCTCGTAACTGGCACACTTATGTTGAAGATATTTATATTCACTACTATGAGTATCATCAAAACACTGATAATGACGTGCGCAAACAATTATGGCGCCGATACAAGAAAAATTCCTGAGTATGAACTTACAAGAACTGGCCGACTGGAATATACTCAATAACGATGGATGACGAACAACTATTACGTTACAGCCGACAGATGATGCTGCCAGAGATCGATGCAGAGGGGCAGCTTCGCCTGGCCGAAGCGAAGGTTCTTATAATTGGTCTGGGCGGACTGGGATCTGCAGTCTCAATTTATCTGACAGCCGCTGGTGTTGGTGAATTAGTGTTGGTGGATTTCGACAAAGTAGATCTTTCCAATCTTCAACGTCAGATTGTTCATAGTGATAAGGATATTGGGCGACTCAAGGTAGAATCCGCCAGCGATCACCTGCTTGCTCTTAACCCGGGTGTTAAATTATCACTTATTAATCATGTACTGGAAGGTGAAGAGCTGGAACAACAAGTAGAAGCTGCTGATGTAGTTGTCGATGCCACTGATAATTTCAAGACTCGTTTCGCTATCAATGAAGCTTCCGTAAAAACCCGCACACCCCTGGTGTCAGGTGCAGCAATTCGGTTCGAAGCCCAGCTTAGTGTTTTTAATCCGGCCGACGATAAATCTCCCTGCTACCGTTGTCTGTATGGTGACAATGTGACGGTTGAGGAAACCTGTACTGAGAATGGAGTGATGTCCCCCTTACTTGGGATTGTTGGCAGCATTCAGGCTGCAGAAACCATGAAGCTTATTATGGGAATCGGAAAAACCCTGCAAGGTAAACTGATGCTTATCGATATTCTGAATATGGAATGGCACACCGCGACACTACCACGAAACCCTGAATGCCCGGTTTGTTCCGGCCTTTCTGACGAGCAGTAATATTGAACTCGAAGCTTGTCCTGAGGTCACTAATATTATTGTATTCCGCGTAATTATGTGAAAAAAATCAATTCGTTTCGATATTAGGGAAAAAATTTTAGTAGAATCTCTCTCAAAGAAACATCTCCATGAGTGTTCCTTGTAACAGGATAATCAATATTATTTTTACAAGGCTGCTTTTAATCAAGATTAGGGTGAAAAAATGCGTTTATTTACTATCAGTTTCATTGCAATAGCATGTTTGTTTTCAGGTCTGAATACAATTTCAGCACAGGAAGTATCCAACGATTTCAGCAAAACCTATAAAGCCTATAACAACGCCTACTCGCGAGGAAATTATCCAAGGGCTGCAGAACTGGCGCAAAAATCTCTTGAGATGGCAAAAAAGGAACTCGGTCCTGAGCATGAAAAAGTTGCCATTATGGAAATCAATCTTGCTCATGTTCTGATTATCGTCAGAAAAATTGATGAAGCAGAAAAGATCCTGGCATCCGCCCGTAAAAAAATACTCAAAAAACACGGTGCAGATCATAACAGTATGTTAACGATTCATGAGGATCAGGCAAAAATATACGCAAGCAAGAAAGAACTTGATAAATCCCGTAAGGAACTCGATAAAGCTATTGCTATTATCACAAAGAAAAGCGGTGCAGATGATCCGGAAATTGCTAATTATTTGATCCAGCAGGGCAGCATTGACGTTGCCTTGAACAAGCCAGAGCTTGCTCAACAGGATTATGAAAAGGCACTGGCTATATTGGAAAAAAAGTACGGCAAAAACTCTGTCGGCACAGCAACCACTATATCCGCATTAGGTGATGTGGAAATGATGAAGAAAGATTTTGTCAAAGCAGAAGAATATTATAAAACCACGTTGAAGATATTTGACGATAATCTGGTTGAGGATGATCCGGTACTATTGAATGCACATGCAAGAATGGCGAAGATATTTATCGCCATGCGCGATGATCGATTCATGAGTCATGCTGATAAAGTAATTAAATTCCTTCCAGATGAAGAAGGAGAAGCCAAACCTCTTTTTATACTGCAACCCCAGTACCCGGTTTTCAAAGACGGCACCAAACCTCAGGGTTGGGTGTTAGTTCAGTTTGACTTAAGCACCTCGGGCAACGTAGAAAATTTAAAAGTTGTCGAATCACTTCCGGGAAAACTTTTTGACAAAGTTACCACTGATTCCGCAATTAAATGGAGATTTAAACCCAAAGTTAAAGACGGCAAAAGAGTCAAACAGAAAAATACCCGGGCACGACTGGTATTTACTAAAGATAATATTGAAGTCCATATCGGTGAAATGAAAATATAGAGAAACGATTGAACTCACGGACATCTCGTCAGGGTCGTCCGCTGCTATGAATTGATTGCGGAATCACCTCGGTAACACTCCACTCTCTATTGAACATAACTTTTCGATTGAAGCAAACAACGAGAAGCGCCGCGACCACAAAAAAAATAGTGTCATACGGCTGTGCATCAGGCCACACGGGATTAATAAGTTGAAAATGCATTAGTGCAGGGAGCAGTATACTGCCTCGCGAGGCATTGAACAGCTGAGTCACGATCACGCTGACGGCTACCGAACCGATAAAAAATGGAGTGAACGACCAGGCGCTTTGCGGCGTCCCACTCAACAGGAATGCTGGAAAGTGCCATACTCCCCAAATAGAACCAAGAATCATCCCTGCCCAAAACGGCGTGAATTTACGCTGTAGTAGAGGCAAGGCCAGCCCGCGCCAACCAAACTCTTCGACAGGACCTTTGATGGCCATAAATAGCAATGCAGCAACAAGTGTTTGAGCCGAAGAGAACGGGAATGCTTCAGTGAAAAGGTTTCCTTTCAACGCAGACCCGCCGAAGAAGAGCAGCGGAATACCGATAATCAAAAAGGCATACCAGGCAAGAGAGCCGCGCCAAAGGAGTAACCTAGCCAGATAACGACGAAAACCTTCAACACCACCATAATAGATGACAAGGATAAAAGCAGAGATTGCAGGTGCATACACCGCTAAATAGAAAAGTGGATGTTGTCCGGTCAACTGGCCAAATAGCAAAGTCATTTGCTCCGGGAGTAGAACGAACAAGGCAATGATTCCCCAGGCCAGACCGAAAGTGATAAGTAGAAATGGCAACAGAGAGATCAAAGGAACTTGAGGACTGTTGACGCCTGATGAGTCTGTAATCATCACAGATGCCCTTTTATGTGTGAATCTATAGGATGCATATGAGCAGTGAGCGTTTTATATTGCGAGGTTTGTTGCTTTACCTTAAATATTGGGTGCGTGGAAAAGTACGGTTTATTTATTCCATTTTCAATTGTTTATAAATTGAGATGGAATTTTGCTAGTGCTCATTTATTTAGCCACGCCATGATAGAAAAAGTTCAGGGGTTTCGGACCCGGTTTATATTGTGAGTCCACTCTTTGGATTTTGAATCCGGATTTTTCTATCAAATCAGGAATTGGTCGGTTTAAATTACACCCCCCCGCAAACTTGTTCCAGTAAGGATTAATCCTGTCCTGCCAGAGTTGTATATTCTTATCCGGTGCCTTGCCATGTTCGCAAAACACCAGTTCGCCATCCGGCTTTAGTACCCGACGCATCTGTTCCAGTGCCTTTCCCCAATCAGGAATCGTACAAAGGGTAAATGTCAGTAGCACTGTATCAACACTGTTATCGTCGAGCGGAATTTCTTCGCCGGGTAAATCCAGCAGTTCTACATTGAAAGGTGCCTTGCTGATATTTGATTGCGCCTTATCTCGCATACCTTCCGAAGGCTCCAGGCCCCAGACCATATCTACATGATCCTTGTTATAGTAGGGAATATTCAGTCCCGGCCCCATACCCACTTCCAGTACCCTGCCCCTGGCCAGGGGTACAACAAGCTCGCGTTGTTCACGAATTGCTTTCATGCCACATGCAAAATTTATTATGTGTGGTAAACAATGTTTTTCGTAAAAACTCATGTCCTCTCCTTACACCAAATAATATTTACTTACTGGTATCTCGTGGGGTCACTTACATCTGCAGCAACAAATCCTTCTTTTCTTAAACGACAGGAATCGCAAACACCACAGGCTTCACCACTGTCGTTAGCCTGATAGCAGGAGACAGTTTGTGAATAATCCACATCAAGCTCTAGCCCACGTTGAATTATTTCTGCCTTGCCAAGATCTATTAATGGCGTATGAATTTTAATTTCACGACCTTCAACTCCAATTTTGGTTGCTAGCCTGGCTGTTTGTTGAAAAGAAGCAATATACTCAGAACGACAATCAGGATAACCGGAATAATCGACTGCGTTGACACCAATGAATATATCCTGTGCATTTAGCACTTCTGCATAAGCTAGTGCAAAGGACAGGAAGATAGTGTTTCTTGCTGGCACATAAGTAACTGGTACACCCTGTTGTTCCTGTTCTGGAATGGCAATCGTTGTATCAGTCAATGCAGACCCACCAAGTTGGGCAAGATCTATGCTGATAATTTTATGATCTTTTACCTTGAATTTCTTTGCCAGACTTTTTGCGGCGTCAAGCTCGACCAGGCTACGTTGCCCATAAGCAAAACTCATTGCATAACAATCACAACTTTGCTGCGAAGCAATTGCCAATACTGTGGCTGAATCGAGACCGCCGGAAAGTAGAATTACGGCTTTCAATTGAAACTTACCAGTTGCTTGCCTGGTAATTTACTGTAGATGAGTGGCATACCTTGTGAATAGCATGATGCGAATTAATTCGGTACATTTGCTTCCGTATTTTGTTGTTCGCTTTGCGCAATCTTTTTCAGACGTTCTTCCGCTAAGCGTGCCGCGGTAGTACCAGGATGTTGTTGTTTAAGTTTTTCCAAACGAACAACTGCCTCATCAAGTTGACCCAGCTCATGATAACAAAAGCCTATCTTTAAAAGGGAATGTGTCAGTTTTTTGCTATCAGGGTAGTTTTCCAGAAGCTTATTATATTCTTCCAATGCCGGTTCAAATTGACGTGTTACATAAAATGCTTCTCCAAGCCAGTACTGTGCATTATCTGAATATTCACTCTGTGGATTGCTCAGCAAAAATTCTCTGAAAGCCTTTATCGCCTGTTCATATTGCGATTGCTTCAACAATTTAAATGCCTGTTGGTATTGCGCCCTGATTTGTACGGGGTCCAGTTCTGTGCTGGCTTCCATCGGAATCAGCGTTGCATCTTCGACAGTGTTGTCAGACTGTGGAGCAGTTTCGCTAACTTGTTCCGTTCTCGTCACTTCAACAGGAGTGTTTACCCTCTCAGTCTCAATCACTTCAACCATCAAAGAGTTATCAGATTGCTGTGTAATTGTTGTCGCACTTATATCACTTCCTATTGGTTCCAGCGTTTGCAGCGGCGGAGAATTATCATCAAAATTATCTATCATGATGATATCGGCGGTTTGCACATTTTCAGCAACACCACCTCTTTCCAGAGTCTGTAAACGTTGATCAATATCTGTGTATAAATCCCGTTGCCGTTTTTTCAATTGCTCCAATGTATGGTTCTGAAATTCTATTTCACCCTGCAAAGAACTCAGCTCCTGTTGCGCTGCCTCGATTTGCTGCAACATATCCAGTAAGCCCTGGCTTTGTAACAAGCGTTCAAGGCGTTCAAGGCGTTGCATTACATCAACATCAGCACTTTGTGCCGGTGCACTTAGCATCATGGTGAAACAAAGGCTGGCAAGCAGAGTTGATAATAACTTCACAATATTTTCCTTAGTATACGATCTCTACACGTCGATTCTGGCTCCATGCAAAATCATCATGTTCTTCCGAAACAGGTCTTTCCTCACCATAACTTGTTGCTCTTATTTGTGATGAGGGAACACCCAGTAATGTCATTTGTCTTTTTACGGTTTGTGAACGACGTTCACCCAGTGCCAGATTATATTCACGTGAACCGCGCTCGTCAGCATGTCCTTCAAGAGCAACAATGACGTTGGGGTTAGCAATCAAAAATGCGGAGTGAGCTTCTATCGTGTCACGAAACTGCGATTGAATTTCACTACTGTCATAATCAAAGTAGATAATTCGCACTGACAAAGGGCTCTGTGGATCATCCAGCGCGGTCATGCTGGTATCTCCTTCAGCGCCGACACCATAAGTTCTTGTACTACCGGCATCAGAACCAGATCCGCTAGTATCGCTACCAGATGCTGAGCCTTTGTCTTCTACTGTAGCTGAGCCTGAATCATCCTTTGTATTGGTCGTACAGCCCGAAAACAAAGCAATCATTAATATTATCAAGACGTGTTTGTACGTCATGTGGATATCTCCTTTAGTTAATTGTTGAAAGCATAGCACTCATCAAGTTTGGAGTTGAGCGTTTATGATCTTCTATTTTCCCGGAAACGGGCCCCATGCCGGCTCTCTTACCTCGCCGTCCTGCAAAGCCAATCGCTGATGTACGCTACCATCGGCGGCTACCGCTGCCAGTTCTGTACCGCGATAAACAGTTGTCGCATATATGATCATACTGCCGTTGGGAGAAAAACTCGGCGACTCATCAAGTCTGGAATCTGTCAGAACATTTAGATAACTATTTTCTAAATCCAGAATCGCGATCCGATATCGTTTTTTCTCGCCATGAATCATGACAATTTTCTTACCATCGGGCGAATACCTCGGGCGAGCGTGGTAAGGGCCATTAAAGGTTAATCGCTTAACCTGTTTGCCCCGCAAACTAAGTTCATACACCTGCGGACCCCCACCACGATCAGAGGTGAATACCAGCTTGTTTCCATCCGGAGACCAGCTCGGTTCTGTGTCAATGGCTCTATTATGCGTTACCTGCTGCAGGCTGTTACTGGATAAATGTAATATATAAATTTCCGGATCACCGCTCTTCGATAATGTCAGGGCAAGACGGCTGCCATCCGGAGACCAGGCTGGCGCACTGTTTATGCCCGGACTCGATGCAACTCGCCTGCGCTGACCACTTAAAATATCCTGTACATAAATAGCAGAACTGCGCTTCTCAAACGATACATAAGCGAGCGACTTCCCATCCGGGGACCAGGACGGCGACATTAATGGCTCGGAGGATTCCAGCAATACCTGTGGGCTGTATCCATCGGCATCGGCAATTTGCAGACTGTATAATCTCTTTTTCTCTTCAAGACGTTTAACCGTGATGTAAGCAATACGGGTATTAAAGGCGCCTCGTATGCCGGTCAGTTTCTCAAAAATGATATCGCTAATCTGATGAGCAGTACGACGGAGTTGTGCGTGGGTAGCTGGAATGTGAAACCCGGTAATTTGCGTACCTTTATAGACATCAATTAAACGAAACTCAATATCGAAATCACCAGAACTATTTTGCTTAATATTACCCAACACCAGGTTTTCCATTCCCAGTAAGCGCCAGTCCTTAAAATTAATATCATGCATCTGGGTTGGTTTTTGTGGCATATCGGCTTCTGACATGGGAGCAAATCGACCACTGCGGGCGAGGTCATTGGCAATTATGGCAGTCATATCAATTGGAGGCAGGTTCTGTGCCTGTGACCAGCCAAAAGGCAATATTACGATGGGCAAGCTGTTCTCGACGCCCTTATCAATGACAATCTCCAGCTCCTCTTCAGCTAAAGCACCAGTAACTATTGTCATTAGACAAATAAAAACAAATTTCTTTACAACATTCATACTAATACGAGTCCTCTTAATCTTCTGGTCTAAACCTAAACGCGAATTTTCTTAAGCGTAAACGTTCAAAAGTAGCAACATCTTCCGGGATTGGCAAAGGCGAAGCCTTTTGCACTGCTGTCAAAGCACGCTGATCAAAAACATCATTACCGCTGGGCTTACTAATGTTTACGCTAATCACTTCGCCTCCAGGCACCAATCGAACAGATAATACGCATTCCAGCCCCGGGGGCAATCCGCTTTTATTAAAATTGCTAACTATGCTGCGTTTAATATTGACAACAATATTTTGTAATAATTGCTGATCTCTACTAAGTTGCGCAGCTTCCTGTTGTCTTTGTTCTTCCTCCAGCTCTTCTTGCAACAATGCTTCTTCCTGCTTACGCTTAAGTTCCTCTTCTTCTTTACGTAAACGCTCCTGTTCTTTCTTCTTTTCTAATTCTTCCTTTTTCTTTTTTTCGACCTCGGCAGCCTTTTTCTTTTCTTCCTCTTTCTTTTTCTTATTTTCTATCTCGGCCTGTTCTTTCTTCAGTTGAGCTACCTTCTTCTCCTCGTTCTTTCTCTTTTTCTGTTCTTCAACTTTTTTCTTTTTCAGCTCAGCCAGCTTTTTTTCTTCAGATTTCCGATTCTTCTTTACTTTCGCTGCCTTATTTTCCAGTTCTTTCAGTTTACGTTCCAGTTCCTTCTGTTTTTTTAATTCTTTTGATAGCTTCTCCTTCTCTATATCTTTAAGGCGTTTTAATTCTTTCTCTACCTGTTTCTTATCGACAGAGACCGCTTTGACAATATTCACCTGGGGCGCTGGACTGGCTACTTTTTTTACCGCTGTATCAACACTAAATATCAGCAAGGCAATTAGCAGAGTATGCAGAACCAGCGACAGGAAAAACGAACGCAAGAAAATCCAGTTTACATCCATACTACTTATTATTGCTCCGGTGGCTCGGTAACCAGGCCAACACCATCCACTCCTGCGCTTTGTAACAAAGCCATTAGTTGAACAACTCGACCATAGGGAACATTATTATCACCTTTTACAAAAACAGGAATATTCGGCTGGTATTTGATCAGTGCATTAATTCGATTTGCCAGAACGTTTGCCGAAATCGGCTTATCCTGATTATCACCATAATTAATATAAAAGTTACCGCCGTCATCAACACTAACGACTACCGGTTCCTTATCAGTTGCCGGCATGGCTTCTGAGGGTACCTGTGGTAATTCTACTTTCACGCCCTGACTTAATAATGGTGCTGTAATCATAAAAATAATCAGCAGAACCAGCATCACGTCAATGTAAGGAACAACATTGATTTCTGCTATGGGTCGTTTACGTATTCGCTGTCGCATAATATTGCTGGCTGGATGCTAACTATGAATGTGCGTGACGATGCAGAATTGATGAAAATTCCTCTGAGAAGGTATCGTATCGATTGATCAGCCTTTCAACATCATTGGCGAATCGGTTATAGGCTATCACCGCTGGAATAGCTGCAAACAATCCCATTGCAGTAGCGATTAACGCTTCAGCAATACCCGGTGCCACCATCGCGATGGTGGCCTGTTGCACATTACCCAGAGCCCGGAAGCTATTCATTATTCCCCAGACAGTACCAAACAAACCAACATAAGGGCTGGTTGAACCTACGGTAGCCAGAAAGGAGAGGTTGGTTTCCAGAGCTTCGACTTCTCTATTAAGAACAATCCGCATGGAACGTTGGGCTCCTGCGAGAACTGCTTCAGGATCTATGCCGTCCTGCTTGTGTAATCTGGCGAATTCCTTAAAACCGGCTTCGAATATTTTTTCCATACTCGATGGTTGATATCGTTTCGCACTCACCTTTGTATATAAAGGCGTTAAATCTTCCAGCTCCCAGAATTGATCTTCAAATTCATCTGCCTGTCTGCGCGCCTTGTTCAAGGCTATACGCTTGTTAAATATCATGGCCCACGAAACGATGGAAGCAAGTAACAGGGCAAGCAATACCAGTTGAACCAGCAAACTGGCATTAGCAATTAAATGTACAAAGGACAGATCAGTTGACATGACTCAATTCCGATTTCAGTGCAGCGGGAAGACGCTGTGGTTTAAAAGTAAGTGCGTTCAGGCATACGCCTTTTACACGAGCCGAACATATTTTTTCCTGCATTTTTTGAATACTTTGCTCAAATAAAAAACTGGCTCCAGTAACCTTAATCAATACGGAGTTCACTTCAAGCATATCATCGAGTTTCGCCGGTCTTACAAACTTGATATCCATTTCGGATACGACAATGATATTACCTGTTTCTTCACGTAAGACTTCCTGTGAAAAACCCAATTTGCGCAACCACTCTGTACGCGCACGTTCCATATATTTAAGGTAATTGCTGTGATACACCACACCTGCAGCATCTGTATCTTCATAATAGACGCGGATTGGCCAGGTAAATTCCATCATGATTTTTCAGCTTTCTGACTATAGACCAGATTCAATCGTTGTCACTCGGATCGCTTACCTGATCAAACAGATCATTTTCTGTTGAATTACCCTTGGGTAACTCCAGACCAAAATGAAGCCAGGCGTTCTTTGTTGCGACACGACCTCGTGGAGTACGCATTATAAATCCCTGTTGAATAAGATAAGGTTCCAGCACATCCTCAATGGTGTCACGTTCCTCACCTATAGCTGCAGCAAGACTCTCTGCGCCCACTGGTCCTCCATCGAACTTTTGAATGATTGTTAATAACAACTTTCGGTCCATCGCATCGAAACCATGTTCATCGACATTCAGCATGTCCAGCGCCTTGTTCGCAATCTGCTCGCTGATACTACCGTCACCTTTGACTTCTGCGTAGTCGCGGACTCTGCGTAACAGGCGATTGGCAATACGCGGTGTGCCTCTTGAACGCGTGGCAATTTCGCGAGCACCTTTAGTGTCGATGGATACATTCAGAATACCGGCGGAGCGCGTGACAATATGTTGTAGCTCTTCCATATTATAAAACTCAAGACGTTGAACTATGCCGAAACGATCACGCAGGGGCGAAGTCAGTAAACCGGCTCGCGTGGTTGCGCCAACCAGTGTGAAAGGTGGTACATCCAGTTTAATAGCACGGGCAGCCGGACCTTCGCCAATCATGATATCGATTTGATAGTCTTCCATGGCGGGATAAAGGATTTCTTCAACCACCGGACTGAGACGATGAATTTCATCGATGAAAAGCACGTCCTTTGGCTCCAGGTTTGTTAATAATGCGGCCAGATCACCGGGACGTTCCAATACCGGACCTGATGTCTGACGCATACTGACATTCATTTCATTAGCGATAATATGTGCCAGAGTGGTCTTACCCAATCCGGGTGGGCCGAAAATAAGCACATGATCGAGTGATTCGTTGCGTTTGCGAGCCGCACCGATAAAAATTTCCATTTGCTCGTGCACAGCCGGCTGGCCAAGATAGTCCTGCAGGGTTTGGGGGCGCAGAGTGTTATCTGCCGCGGCATCGTCGGCTGAGTTCTCAGGAGAAATGACTGGATTGAGTTCGCTCATTGTTGTCCTCTATTCTCTCTTTTAACGCACACAGATGCCAATCGGGTTATAGGGTCTATTAACACTTCATATTCGCCTCTGCTGGCGACTACTTTTACCTTCAGCAAGGCGGAACAAGCGTAGTGTAGTCACTCTACATAAGCGCGTGACAACGTAGCTGAAGTTAAAAATAGTCCCAGCCCTTCGGGTTGAGCCTGAAAAAGCACCACTCCGCGTTGCTTGTCGCTCATTTGGATTCACCAAACTACTCTCCGCGCGCCTTGATTGGTGCTTTTTCAGGCTCAACAGTGACGAATATAAAGTGTCAATAGACCCTAGGCATAGTGAATTAAACAACAGAAATATGGCGAAAAAATGACGCAATCGTGGTTTTGGCTCTTATTTTACAGAAGCTTTTAATGCTTCCCGGATAATTTCTTCACTGGACATATCTTCAGAAGCTACTGCCAGGACATATTTGCTCGCCTCTTGCGGCTTATAACCCAATGAGACCAGCGCGCTCACCGCTTCGTCGGCTGGATCGGAAAAAATCTCAACCGGCCCCTTTGCTGTGTCTGTTTTTGAACTCGGCGATGACTGCCAGTCCTTCAATTTATCCCGCATTTCAACTATCAGCCGTTCGGCTGTTTTCTTACCAACACCGGGCAAACGGGTGAGTCTGGCACTATCTCCGTCGCGAATGCAGTTGGCAAACTCATCCGCCTCCATGCCGGATAATATAGCTAGCGCCATTTTTGCACCTACACCGTTCACTTTTATCAAGGTACGAAACAACAACCTTTCATGCTCTTCTGCAAAACCAAACAGCAGATGCGCATCGTCGCGCACAAGCAAATGAGTAAAAAGTGTAAGTTCCTCATCAATTGCCGGCAGCTTATATATAGTCGTCATTGGCGCTTCCACCTCGTAGGCTACGCCCTGCACATCTATCAACAACCACGGCGGCTGTTTTTGTATCAACCTGCCTTTTAAACGCCCTATCATTTCAATCTTCCTCGTGAAACGCCTTTAACACCGGCTGCCATTCGCAATATTCCTTCCCGTGAATGTCCATGACACAGGGCTATTGCCAGTGCGTCACCGGCATCAGCCTGTGGGATCTCCTTCAGACATAAAAGGATCTTAACCATGTGCTGAACCTGTTGCTTGGCGGCATGACCTTTACCGACAGTCGACTGTTTAACCTGGTTAGCCGTATATTCATAGACCTTCATGTCTCTTATTATGCAGGCGGTAATGGCAGAGCCCCGGGCCTGTCCAAGTTTCAGAGCAGAATCGGCATTGCGATGCATAAAAACTTTTTCAATCGACATTTCATCCGGCTCATATTCGAGCACAATCTTGGTTATTTCCTCAAAAATGGTACGTAATTTATCCGGTAGTTCCTTCTTATTTATGCGGATAGCACCATGTGCTACATGTTTTGCATGATTGCCATCCATATCAATGACACCGTAACCCGTGATCTGGGAGCCGGGATCAATGCCAAGAATTCTGGTCACGAATTATGCATCAGTCCAGTTGTGCAAGAACTTCTTCGGAGATATCAGCATTCGAATAGACCTTTTGTACATCATCCAGGTCTTCCAGCATGTCGAGTAATCTAAGCATGGTTTCCGCACCCTTCTGCTCCAGGGCACAAATCGTTGTCGCCTGCATGGTTACTTCGGCATTTTCCGGCTCGAGATTGGCGCTCAACAAGGCCTCCTTAACATCAACCAGATCATCCGCTGCTGTAACCAAATCTAGCGAACCATCTTCATTGCTGACTACATCTTCCGCCCCGGCATCAAGAGCTGCCTCCATTAGTACGTCTTCATCTGTTCCACTGGAAAATGAAATTAGACCAATCTTATTGAACAGGTAAGAAACTGAACCGTCAGTTCCAAGATTACCGCCACATTTGGAAAAAGCATGCCTGACCTCAGCTACCGTACGGTTTTTGTTGTCGGTCATACAATCCACCATAACCGCAACGCCACCCGGGCCGTAACCTTCGTAACGGATTTCGTCCAGATTGCCGCTATCATCACCACCCGCACCGCGCTTTACTGCTCTTTCAATTGTATCCTTCGGCATACTTTGCGATTTGGCGCCATCTATTGCTGCCCGTAAGCGGGGGTTGGCATCGGGATCGCCGCCCCCCAGTTTAGCTGCGATGGTGACTTCACGAATTAACTTGGTGAATAACTTACCGCGTTTGGCGTCCTGCCTGCCTTTACGGTGCTGAATATTCGCCCACTTACTATGTCCTGCCATATTTCTATCGCTACCTGTATGAATTTGCGCTGCAGTTTACCATTTCCTGTGTATCACACCCAAACCTGACAAGGCAGTTAATTAACAATCTAACAGGGAATAGGACGATAACCCAATTGGTTTAAAACCGACTTTGAGCAGCATTCTGGATCAGTTCAGAAATATATCTCCAATTTTGTTACGGGCGATGCTCGCAAACAGTACCTTTTGAAAAAGAATCACTGTATCAATTTTCTGAAATACAACTGGAACTTGAACGGTAGACTGACAGATTAGTTTAGCAAAAAAGTCAGATAGTTAATTTGTGACTGTATAATCTGGCATTATGAAAAACACTTCGAAAAAAATAACTTCCGACCCGGACAAGCTCTTGAAAAAAAACAGTTCACTTGTTCATTCTGACGGATTAAAAGTTGTGTCCCATGTACAACGAAACCTGGAAGACTGGGTATTGAACACAATTATGATAAATGGTTACGATGTGCCATTTAAATTCAAACGTAAGACGGGATACAAAGACCTGACCGGAGCCAGTGTGAATATCACCTATTATCCGGATTCAGAAAAGGTAGCCGGTTTTGATGTTGAAGTTATGCATGTTGTTAGAATAAGAAAATCCTGATTTTCAATATCCGACAGACTTCTAGTACTCTCTTTTTATATTTACCACGTTTAACATCCGTTCACCTCTGACATATCGACGAAGATTTTCGCGAACAAATATCCAGAATCGTTTCATCACCAGATCTGATCGACCGGAAATATGTGGTGTGATAATCACATTTGGCATTTGCCACAATATGTGATCCTCAGGCAGGGGTTCGGGTTCGACAACATCAAGACCCGCTCCGGCAAGTTTGCCACTTTTCAGCGCAGAAACTAAATCTTCAGTAATAACGCTTTTGCCGCGACCAATATTAATGAAATAGCTTGAAGGCTTTAGCACATTAAAGAACTTGCTATCGAACAAGCCTTTTGTAGAAGATGTTAACGGCGTTGCATTCACAATAAAATCCGCTTGCTCAGCTAATTCATATAGCTCATCAGCCAGACCAACATAGTCAACAAATCCCGGTTTGTCTCGGCTCGAATTACGTGTAGCAATAACCTTCATTCCAAGAGCGTTGGCTCTCCACGCGATTTCAGTGCCAATTCCTCCAAGCCCAACTATCAATATTGTTTTTCCCCGAATTTCCAGCATCGGATACTCGGTGGCCAGGCCCCGGTTCCATTTGCCCAGAGATTGCTGAGCTTTAAATTGATGCATGCCACGAGAGAAACTGAATATCATAGCGATGACGTGCTCGGCTATACCAGGTCCATAGACACCCTTCATATTTGTCAGCAATATATTATTTTTACTAAACGCAGTGTTTTTCAGGCAATTTTCAACACCAGCAGAAAAGTGATGTAGCCATTTCAGTTTCTTCATTCCAGCGTGAGCCACGCCACAGGAAGCCAACAGCACATCAGCCTCATCGATTTTTTCACGTTCGTTTTCTGGATCACGAACGATGGTAAATTCTGCGCTGCCTGCGGCTGATTCCAGCAGCGATATAGTCTCCGGGCTTATATCACCCCGTCTGCCAGGTGACACCAGCACTATTCTTCCAGGCGGACGCCAGCTCGGATCTGAGCTGAGGGGTAATTTACTTTCCCTGATTGTTAATTCAGACATCATATTCTTTGCAGCATCAGTTGCTTCAACAGCAGCACCTATCTGCGGGAATATTAAAAACAAAAAGATAAAGTATTTATTAAAATTGGTTTTCATCACTTTCTAAACCTGGAATTCTCCTTCTTTAAGAAATTTCACAATTGCATTACTCACTTTTGTTGATAGTAATAAGCCAAAATGTGATAGATGAAAGGTACAGTGATCCTTCATATTTTCCAGTTGGGTTTCTTCAACTGCAACTGTGCCATCATTGGGTTCTGGTAAATCAGGAATAATCACGCCCATGCCAAAACGAAATGTACCCGCAACACTTCCAAGATCCCGTTGCCCTTGCCAGACCGGCATTTCCCCCATCAAACCATTATCAATACTTTTACCTAACAACCATCTTGTTGGCAGAAAACCGAAAAGTTGATGCGCTGAATGACTTTGATTGTGCGGCGTACCCAAGGTAACGATTCGACCAGGTTTTTGCTGTGGATAGTTGTGAAAAAGATATCGAACTACCAGGCCTCCGAGACTGTGTGCAACAAAATGAATTGTGTTTTCTTCTATAGTAGAAAGGAAATGCTGTAATTTTTCGGCATTTTCGGCAGGATTACCTGTAACACTATTGTATGAAAACTGGTAGGTAACAAAATCCTTTTTCAGACGATGCCTGAGCAGGCTCATATCAACGCCATTCAACCAAAGACCGTGGATTAGTACGACAGCTTCCTTAGACACGAACCAGATTGCTATTGATTAAAGATTCGGATTAGTAACAAAAAGATTTTGTGAAATCTCTATTATGCGTCACCGGCAAGCTGCTGCGGGCTTTTTGAAAAATCCATCAATCGGTTAATAGGAACTATCGCTTTTTTAATTATATCCGGGTCTACGAAAATTTCGTGCGCTCCATTTTCCAGCGCATGCGCGAGCTTGGTCAGGCTATTCATGGCCATCCACGGACAATGGGCACAACTTTTACAGGTCGCACTCTTACCAGCTGTAGGTGCTTCAATAAACAGCTTGCCCGGCGCCGCCTGTTGCATCTTATGAAAGATGCCATTATCAGTAGCGACTATAAACTCCATTGCATCCATTTCTTTCGCGGCATTAATAATGCCGGTAGTTGAACTGACAAAATCCGCCTGCTTTATTATTTGTGCAGGTGATTCCGGGTGCACCAGAACCTTGGCGTTAGGATGTTTTTTACGCAGTTCCTGAAGTTCCAAAGCTTTGAACTCTTCATGCACGACACAGCTACCCTGCCACAAAATCATCTCAGCACCGGTTTGCTCCTGCACATATTCACCAAGAAATTTATCCGGTGCCCAGATTATTTTTTCACCCTGCTCTTTCAGGTGTCTTACCACATCAACCGCGCTGCCAGAAGTTACCATCCAGTCAGCTCTTGCCTTAACCTCGGCGCTGGTATTGGCATACACCACCACCGTGTGATTGGGATGCTCATCACAAAAAGCAGTAAAATCATCTACCGGACAACCAATGTCCAGAGAACATTCTGCATCAAGATCAGGCATCAAAATACGTTTCTCCGGATTTAGTATTTTTGCTGTCTCACCCATAAACCGTACACCACAAACCACCAGGGTTTTTGAATCCGACTCATTCCCATATTTCGCCATATCCAGAGAATCTGAAACATATCCACCTGTCTCATCGGCCAGTAACTGTAAATCTGGATCCGTATAATAATGGGCAACCATGATCGCATTTTGTTCGATCAGCAATCTCTTGATCTTCTTTTTTAATTTCTGACGAGAAACATCATCAAGAATTTCACAAACTGTCTCCGGAATCTGGTCCGGTGACATTCTATAATCAGGGAATTCTGCGAGA
The DNA here is from genome assembly GCA_018676275.1 of Gammaproteobacteria bacterium. Taxonomy (GTDB): domain Bacteria; phylum Pseudomonadota; class Gammaproteobacteria; order Eutrophobiales; family Eutrophobiaceae; genus WLWS01. The sequence continues at coordinate 18,033 of JABHFC010000248.1, forward strand.
GGAAAAGTAGCGTTCATAATCGTAGTTATCTATTTGACGAATTCAACCTGACCGGGCGACTTAAGAGTATAAAGTCTGGCGGGACGATGGCTGCCGTTACGATTAACATCGCCCGTATCTTCCATGCAGCCATAAGCCATTACGCGCTTACGGAAATTACGCTTGTCCAAAGCTTCTCCATGAATAATTTCATAAACTTTTTGTAATTCACTCAATGTGAATTTGCTCGGCATGAACTGTAGGGCAATGGTGGAATAATCCAGCTTTGCCGTTAGCCGTTGCTTTGCTTTACCTACTATTTTCCTGTGATCAAATGCCAGCTCGGGAAGTTGATCGATATTAAACCAGCCCAGTTCTCTGGCATCACTCGCAGCCCCTACCGAAAGTCGATCTATGGGAACCAGCGAGTAATATGCCACTGTAATAACACGTTCACGCGGATCCCGATCCGGTTTACCAAAAGTGTAAAGTTGCTCGAGATAGA
>JABHFC010000249.1 GCA_018676275.1 Gammaproteobacteria bacterium
GATGCCTGCGGTCGTTGGTCGAATGATGCCAGTTACGGCAGATTCTCTATGAATTTATTGCCCTCAAACTGTCGAGAAGCCTGTGTCTATTGCAAATTGCATTAGCTTAGCTTTTTTGAATTCATTCAATCACTTCTAGAAATAAACTTTCTCGATCGATACGAAGCTCTGAAAAACCATAAGATTGCGCGTCTGGGCTCTCCACAGTGATTTCACTATATGTCTGGCTGATGACGAAGGGTGGTTCGGGGCAGTAATTTGCCAGCTTGTTTTTGTCGAGACTGTTATCCGATTCAATTGTGCTGGTTACTGCGTATATAAATGCCATACATCGATTTGAATGTTCCGTCGGAGTAATTGGTTCTTCAAATTTTGTCATGAAAATATCATCAGAAAAAATTCTGAAAAATTGAACAGTCATAATCAGCATACATACTGCAATTATTACAATTTGAGTCTTAACACCACGCTTTTGTTGTAACTCTCCATCAACGACTTTTTGTTCAGCTTTCTTGTCTTTCTGTTCGCTCTCCTGATTAAAGTCATTGACTGCAGATAGCGCCACACAGCGTGTGCATAAATAGCTGTCCTCACCAGAAGCCATCGCACATTCTCCACAGAGAGGTGTTTGGCAAGTTGCGCAATTAGCTATGGCAGCGACAGCAGGATGCGACGAACAGTTCATCTTTATAATATCCCTGAAAATGGACAATTAACCAAAATTATATACTGATATTCTCGATAATTAATAAGGAAATTGGATATTACTCAGTATCCGGTAAAAAAATCTCCAGTAATTCATTCAAATAATTTCTACCCAATTCAGATGGTTTAATTTCATCGTTTTCCATTTCCACAAAACCACGTTCAATTGCTATTTTCAGCAGCGACTGTAGTTCCTCAACTGCAAGTCCGGTACGTTGTGCAAACAGGGAGGAAGAAAATCCATCCTTCAGGCGAAAAATATTCATCATAAACTCCAGAACAATGTCGTCATCAGCTAATAGCTTTTCTTCAACGATAACATCACCACTCCCGGCCTTTTGCATATAGCTTTCAGGTATACGATGGCGGACAAAGCGACTTATTTTATTAGTTTCGATATTAGTTAGCTTACCGTGCGCACCCGCGCCTATGCCCAGGTAGTCACCAAATTGCCAATAATTAAGATTGTGGCGACACTGTTTGTCCTTCAGTGAATAGGCAGATATTTCGTATTGTTTATATGCCATATCTGAAAGGAGTTGCTGACCTTCAGTTTGCATTTCCCAGATCGCATCATGAACTGGCAAAGACGGTCTTTGTTTATAAAAAACTGTATTCGGTTCTATGGTCAATTGATACCAGGAAATATGAGTGGCCGCCTGCTCAAATGCAGTATTTAGATCTGTCATAGCCTCATCAATGGATTGCCCGGGCAAACCAAACATTAAATCGATATTAAAGTTTTTAATCCCCGAATCTTTCGCCATTTGTATTGCGGCTAATGCTTCGTCGGCACCATGTATACGCCCCAAAGCACTGAGTTTCGTATCATCGAAGCTCTGTACCCCGATAGAGAGTCGGTTAATTCCAATCTCGTGATACGCCTGAAACCGCTCTGCCTCTGCTGTACCCGGATTGGCCTCAAGCGTAATTTCCGCATCTGGATTTAATTGTAAATTTGCCCGGACTACAGCTAACAACTTTTCCAGCGCTTCGGCGGAAAACAAACTGGGCGTACCCCCGCCTATAAATATGCTTTCAATTTGTCGACCGGATACTGCGGGAAGTTCAAATTCTAGATCGCGAATTAAGGCATCTGTATAGCTGGATTCTTTAAAATCAGTAGATGTGAATTCGTGGGAATTAAAATCACAATAGGGGCATTTTTTTACGCACCACGGCAGATGAATATACAGCGATAAGGGAAGTACCTGCTGCAAATCGATGACGTTTTTATTCACTTTTTGTCAGCGCAGCAGATATTGTCCTGTTGTTAATATATTTCTCACGTAAATGTAATACGAGGGATAACATGGCAGGCATAAAACTCATTGTCACTAATGTCGTAAATAACAGGCCAAATAAAACTATGGCACCAAGACCACGATAAAGCTCGGTGCCAGCGCCGGGACTAAAAACTAATGGTGACAATCCAAAAACAGTAGTAATACTCGACATCATGATTGGACGAAGTCGGGTACGGGTACTTTCGAGAATAGCATCGTTGATTTCCATCCCACGCTTATTGATGTTTCTCATTGTACGATCAACCAGCAATATGGGGTTATTCACTACCGTGCCAATCAATATGAGAAAGCCCAACATAGTGATGACATCAAATGGCTGGTGAATTTTTTCCAGACCAAGCAAATCAATATTGGCACCAATAACATTCATCAGCCAGAGCCCAAGAATACTGCCGGCAATACCTACCGGCACTGTTGTGATAATCAACAGTGGATAGCCCCAGTGTGAAAAGATAGCAACCATAAGCAGGTAGGAAATCAATATGGCTATAAGAAAGTTTCCTGTCAGGGCTTCTCTCGTCGCACGGAGGTCATCGCTGGCCCCGGTAATTTGCATGTGAATATCACTGCTTATCTGGCCCGATTCCTTCAGACCCTGGATCAATTCCTTTTTAACGATTTCAACACCCGTTTCGAGAGCGACGTCTCTTGGCGGAATAATTCCCAGCGTAATGGTGCGGGCTCCGTCCACCCGTCTTATAGTCTCCGTGTTCACGGTCTCCCTGACTTCTGCAATTGATGACAGCGGAATTATTCCTCCCTCCGGCGAATACAGCATGATTTTTTTGATATCCTGTGGTCTCTCGATCACTCCCTGTGTCGAAAACAGGAACATATCGATCTTGTCATCACCGAGGAAAAATTCATCCACGTATGCACCGTCAGAATAGGCCCAGATGGTATAACCTAAATCATCGGTATCAATCGCAAGTTCAGCAGCACGTTCCCAGTCAGGTCTTATTTCCAGCAGAGGCTGTCCCAGAGACAGGCTTGATGGCTGTGGCCGCACCTGGGGGTTTTCAAATATTTGCTTGGATTTAACGAAGGCCTTGAATCCCGCATCAAACAGGGCCACGAGATCGGTCCCCGACAATTCCAGATTGATACTACGACTACCACCGGTATTACTTGAAAAAATTGAACCACGGGATGCGAAAGCAATAACGCCCGGAATTTCCTGGATCTTCTCTGTAACCACATCCTTCAACGCCTCCACCTGGTGGCGTGAGACGGCTTCCGGCAACATCATGACCCTGCCGGCACTGGCATAGCCTATGACATACAGCAAAGCAGGTACTTCTGATTCGCCATTCGCAAATTTAGCCGGGTCATCACCAACAAAGGGAACAAAATAATCATTCAAATCTTTTTGAATCGTATGCATCTCGTCAATGTTGTAACCGGGTGGAGAAAATATAAACGAAAATATTTTTTTCTCTTCTCCTTCAGGCAAATATTCCGCCCTTGGCGTCAGGTAATAAATCACCAGCCCCACAAGTACTAGTATTGACAGGATCAGTA
>JABHFC010000250.1 GCA_018676275.1 Gammaproteobacteria bacterium
AACTCTGTTGTGATGTTTTTTTTGTAAAACTCGGAAACTTCTGCATTCGCCAGCTTTAAATCACTTCCTGGTCGCCTGGCCACAACTATGTGGGCATAATCCAAAAGCGAAGCCCATTCATGCCACTTGTGTAATGTCTGAAAAGCATCCATCCCCATTATTAAACACAGCGGCTGTTGATTCAGTTCTTTACGTAAAGAACGCAATGTATCCACGGTAAAAGATACATCGCCCCTTTGCAACTCTCGTTCGTCCACCACAAGACCTTCGACCTTCTCAATGGCCAGACTCAGCATTTGTAACCTTTGTTCCGGTAAAGTAACAGGTGATTGTCGGTGAGAGGGTGTATGCAGAGGCATCAATCTTACTTCGGCGAGAGCGCAGGATTGATAAACTTCCAATGCCAGTCGCAAATGTCCATGATGCACGGGATCAAAAGTACCGCCGAGTATTCCTATTGGCTTTGCCATTACAAATATAAAAACTGAAATATAAAAAGCGAGACAGGCGGCATCCTTTAAACTATCAAGGTACTACTGCTTTATATGTCCATCGCCAATGACGATGTACTTTTGCGAGGTTAAACCGTGCAAGCCAACCGGCCCGCGAGCGTGAAATTTATCTGTGCTGATCCCAATCTCTGCTCCCAACCCATATTCAAAACCATCAGCAAAGCGTGTTGAGGCATTAACAATGACAGAACTGGAATCCACTTCAGCCATAAAACGGCGGGCCTTACTAATATTTTCAGTCACAATACTATCCGTGTGCATTGAACCATAATGATTAATATGTGCAATCGCCCCATCAAGATCGGAAACAATCTTTAATGACATTATTGGTGCGAGATATTCTGTAAAGTAATCTTCTTCGCTTGCCAGCTCGATATCTTTCAATATTGCTTTCGATTTCTCACAACCGCGAATTTCAACTCCAGCATCCTTATATTTAGGAGCCAGTTGATTCAATGCCTGTTCAGCGATTGACTCGGCAATCAACAGGCATTCCATTGCATTACAAACACCGTAACGCTGTGTCTTCGAGTTATAGGCAATGGCAATAGCTTTATTCATATCTGCCTCGTCATCGATGTAGACATGACAAATACCGTCAAGATGTTTAATCACCGGCATCCGTGCTTCAGCACTGACACGTTCTATCAAACTTTTCCCGCCGCGAGGAATAATGACATCCACATACTCCGGCATAGTTAATAACTCGCCGACTGCCGCCCGATCAGTTGTCTCTATCACCTGCACTGCTTCAACAGGCAAGCCTGCAGATTTAAGGCCAGCTTGAATGCAGGCAGCAATTGCCTGATTGGAATGTGAAGCCTCAGAACCACCACGCAATATCGTTGCATTACCTGATTTGATACACAGAGCAGCCGCATCAGCTGTAACATTCGGACGTGATTCATAAATGATACCGACAACACCCAGCGGTACCCGCATTTGCCCAACCTGAATACCAGTTGGTCGGTAAGCCATATTTGCTATCTCACCAATTGGATCAGCAAGTGTTGCAACCTGTCTCAAGCCTTCCGCCATCGAGTTGATACGAGCTGTGGTCAGCTGAAGACGATCCAGGAGGGCAGGCTCAAGACCGTTCGCCCGACCAGCTTCCATGTCCTTGCTATTGGTCTGAATGAGTTCATCCTGCCTGGCTAGTATGACGGACGCAATCTCTTCCAGTGCCTGGTTCTTCGCACCGGTATTTGCTTTGGCCATGTCGCGCCCCGCAAGACGCGCATTCTGACCAAGTTCTTGTATATAGACTTTTAGATCCATCGAATAGAAAACCGAAAGTAATTACTGATTAGGAAAGGATTGTAACCTGACTCCGGCGATACGAAACAAGTAATTTTCCAGCAAATCCCATGCATTTGCCTTTATTGCGCCTTTCATCGCCTTATCAACGATAGTCGCCCTTTGCAGCAGAGTGAGTAACTGTTTATCAGAATAGCGCTTCAAAATACTGTTTGTGGCGAATTTTCGTTGTTGCCAAACCCGGTAATTTGCAAAAACACTGTCCCTCGGTGTTCCTGCTGTAATCTCATGTGACATGGAACACACTCTTCGTATTTCCCACATCAAGGCACCAAATATACTCATGGGTTCAACACCTTCGCCCCTTAGCCCACGCAGCATACGTGCAACACGATCAGTGTCACCGCTGAGACAGCTCTCCACCAGATCGAAAACCTCAAAACGTGAACTGTCGGAAACCGCTTCCATAACGTCTTTCAAATCAACCGTGTCTTTATCAACCAGTAAAGCCAGTTTGTCGATTTCCTGTCGAGCCGCGAGTAAATTACCTTCCACACGCTCAGCGATAAGGCTAGCAGCATCTCGATCCATCTTTTTGCCATAGGTTTTCATTCGCTGTGCTATCCAGTCGGGTAAGCGCCCCGGTTCTATCGGCCATATTTGTACCGTGACACCTGCCGAATCAAGCGCCTTAAACCAGCGACCTTGCTGAATACGTTTATCGATCTTGTCGGAGGTAATCAACAGAACATCTTCTGAATCAGTTTGTGCGGCATACTCGACCAATGCACTTGCACCTTCTTTACCGGGCTTTTGCGAACCAAGACGCAATTCAATTAATCGTCTACTGGCAAACAAGGACAGGTTGGCACTGGCCTGACTCAATTGATTCCAGTCAAAGCCTTTTACCACATCCAGAACACTACGTTCTTCGCAGCCCTGCTGCCTGGCCATACGACGGACCAGATCAGCAGCTTCAAGCATCTGTAGAGGCTCATCGCCACTTATATAGTAGATTGGGGAAAGACCCTTGCGCTTAAGGTTATCCGTGAGTTGCTCGGCCCTCAGGCGCATTACTATTTGTTGGAGCTGGTTGCTGTATTGAAACGACGCAGGATCTCTGCCGCAGCCTGTCGACTCAGCTCCTCTCTTAGCACTTGCTCTTCGGCAAACTTGCCAAGCACCGCATCTTCGTCAAAAGTATAGTCGCGAACTGAGCGAATTGGCTCCCCCACTAACAACTCAAGGCCTTTTGCATCAACCACCGACATGTAAAGAGTCAGGGTTATCTGGTATTCCTCAACCTTACCCGTTGTTGCAGAGACACTAAGCACAGTCTGTTCAAAATATTCTCTCTCGAGTGTAAGCGTATACTCCGCCTTCGCTGCACTTTTGACAGCAGTGGCACCGGCTCCTGCCAATTGCGACTTCACTATGGGCGTAACAGTACTGGCCCCGGCATTAACCACATATACCTTTGATACCACGATAGCGGCAGACCTTTGCTGTGAACCTCGTAAATGAAAACCACAGGCGCTCAGAGTGAACAACAAAATGACTAACAAATATTGAGTCTTCATAGATGGGACCTTATGCAATCAAACGTAATTGTTCTGACATATTAACTCATGCCACCACGATGTTCACCAGCCGACCGGGCACAACAATGATTTTTTTCACGTCTTTGCCTTCAATAAAGCGAGCGACATTCTCATCTGCCTGAGCCTTTGCTTTGATATTGTCCTCATTTTCACCTGCGTTAACATTTATACGCGCTCTCAGCTTGCCATTCACCTGAACAATAAGCTGTATTTCATCTTTTTCCAGCGCACTATCGTCAGCGGTCGGCCAACTGGCGTCCATCAACAATTGTGGCTTGTCCATGGCCTGCCAGATACTTTGGGTAATATGCGGAACGATAGGTGCCAGCAATAAAACAATCGTTTCCAGCCCTTCACGATTAATAGCCCGGCCATTATCAGAACTATCATCGGCTCGCGTCAGCGTATTCAGCAATTCCATTACAGCTGCTATGGCGGTATTGAATGTGTAACGGCGCCCGATATCGTCATTCACCTTGACAATTGTTTCGTGAATTTTACGTCTAACCTGTTTTTGTTCATCCGATAAATCTGATTTATCCAAATCAGGTGGAGTATCACCGGCAAGTTGATCGCTTGCGAATTTCCACAGGCGTTTTAAAAATCGATAAGCGCCATCCACGCCACTATTCGACCACTCCAGGCTTTGTTCAGGTGGAGAAGCGAACATGGTGAACAATCGTGCCGTGTCAGCACCGTATTGCTCTATCAGGGAATGGGGATCAACTCCATTATTCTTGGCCTTTGACATTTTCCCCATACCATCACTATCAACAGCCTGACCGTCAGATTTAAGTTTTGCGCCCTTACGTTGCCCTTTCTCATCGATCTCCAGTTCAACATCTGCAGGATTATGATAAACGGTGCGCTCAGCTCCTGATTTGCGATAAAAAACTTCATTCAAAACCATGCCCTGAGTCAACAGGTTGGAAAAAGGCTCGTCGAACTTGAGTAGATCAAGATCGCGCATAACCTTGGTCCAGAAACGGGAATACAACAAGTGCAAAATAGCGTGTTCAATACCACCGACATACTGATCAACTGGTAACCAGTAATCCACCCGAGCATCTGTCATTGTGGCATCCTGATCCGGACAGGCATAACGAATGTAATACCAGGATGAATCTACAAAAGTGTCCATCGTATCCGTTTCCCGTCTTGCATCCTTACCGCAACGCGGGCATTGGCATTGACAAAATTCTTCTGACTTTGACAAGGGACTGCCTGCACCATCAGGCACCAGGTTATCTGGCAGCGCCACTGGTAACTGATCGTCTGGCACCGGCACTTCACCACAGTCATCACAATGAATAATTGGTATAGGACAACCCCAGTAACGTTGTCGGGAAATCCCCCAGTCTCGCAAACGGTAAACTGTTTGCTTACGACCCAGGTTTTTCGTCTGAAGATCAGCAATGATGGCGTCGCTGGCCAGTTTAAAGTCAAGACCGGAATATTCACCCGAATCAACGGTAATGCCATATTCGACGTAGGCTTCGCTTAAAGGTAATGCAAGATCTTCGCTCTCTGGCTTGATGACAGCTTTTATAGGTAGCCTATATTTACTGGCAAACTCAAAATCGCGCTCATCATGAGCCGGTACTGCCATCACCGCACCTTCGCCATAACTCATTAATACGTAGTTAGCCACCCAGACTGGCAAAGCATCTCCGGTCAAAGGATGTGTAACAAACAATCCGGTATCCATACCCAGTTTTTCCTGGGTGGCCATATCGGCTTCCATCACCGCGCCGCGTTTGCATTCATCAATAAAAGACTGCAATGCCGGATTAGAAGTCGCGGCCTGCATCGCCAACGGATGTTCTGCTGCCACTGCCATATAGGTAGCGCCAAGCAAAGTATCTGCACGGGTAGTAAAGACTTTCAGTTCACCGTCACCTTCTGCATAGGGAAACTGGATCTCTGCACCTTCACTTTTACCAATCCAGTTTGCCTGCATGGTTCGTACTCGCTCAGGCCAACCCGACAATTTATCCAGATCACCAAGTAGCTCATCGGCATAGGACGTAATGCGCATGTAGTACATGGGAATTTCACGCTTCTCTACCAAAGCGCCGGTTCGCCAGCCGCGACCATCTATGACCTGTTCATTGGCCAACACGGTTTGGTCAACCGGATCCCAGTTAACTGTTCCGGTCTTTTGATAAACCAGACCTTTTTCAAGCATGCGTAGAAAAAACCATTGATTCCAACGATAGTAATCAGCATTACAGGTAGCCAGTTCACGACTCCAGTCAATCGCGAACCCCAGAGACTTGAGTTGCCCACGCATGTAATCAATATTGTCCAAGGTCCAGCTTGCTGGAGGCATATTGTTGGCCATTGCCGCATTTTCCGCAGGCAAGCCAAAGGCATCCCAACCCATCGGTTGCAGAACGTTTTTGCCGTGCATACGCTGATATCGGGCAATAACATCGCCAATGGTGTAATTGCGCACGTGACCCATGTGCAATTTGCCACTTGGATAAGGGAACATGGACAAGCAATAAAATTTTTCCTTGTCAGGGTCTTCTGTCACTTCGAGAGCTTTACTTTCCTCCCAGTTACCCTGAACTTCGGCTTCTATCGCGGCGTGATCGTATCTACTGTGCATTCTTGTCTATTGTTGAGTGTCAAAGCGTCTAAGCATACAACAGTGTGCCAAACACGAACAGATAGAAGTGGCAATATCATCGACAGCTTATTTTCATTTTCAGCGTACTCAAAATCGGCTGAGCAGGTATTGAGCTGTATTATTCAAATATCAACTCAGTTTTTGTGTACAATTCCGGCCGCCTTTGCCTCTGCTAATGAAATCAGGCAAAAATCCACGCAGTTTTGATTTACAGGAAAATTCCGGTAACACTGCACTTTGAGAGCTGCATCGCTACACCACGAGATTTAATCATGTTCCAGGGTTTAAAAGCTAAATCAGATACCATACTCACTTCTCTAATTATGTCGTGCGGTCTTGTTGTCACCCAAACATTGCCTGCGGAAACCATCTTCGAAGAAATTCATGTTATTGCAGAAAAACGCAGTGAGAGTCTTCAGGATCTTTCACAGGCAGTTACGGTTCTGAAGCAGGAGGAACTCGATGAAAAAAATATCATTTCATTTGTTGATCTTAGCAGTATTGCAGCAGGTCTTACCGTCGCAAAAAATGAAGGCTTTAAAACCATTGTTTCAATTCGGGGTCTGGGTAATGAAGCCAATCAAAACCTGATCACCAATCCTTCGGTTTCCTATCACCTCGATGGTGTTTACATCGCTTCACCTTTTGCAATACAAACGGATTTTCTTGATTTGGAACGTATAGAAGTATTACGTGGTCCGCAGGGAACCCTGTTTGGACAGAACTCCACAGCCGGTGCAATTAATGTAATTAGCACTGCGCCGTCCACGGATGCTGTTTATGGTAAAGCTGATTTTTCCTTTGGTGAGTTTGATGCGATCAGAACCCGTGGCTCCATTAACCTGCCACTGGGTGACAAAGCTGCTTTACGCGCATCGCTTTCCTACTATGAGCATGATGGTTTCAGTCAGAATATTGTACTTGGACAGGATCTTGACGACGCAAATAATATAGCAGTCCGTTTACGTTTTTTACTGCAGCCCCTTGAAGATCTTTCGGTAAATATTACTGCGCAATATTTTAATGAAGACTCAAACGGTGCCGCCCAAAAAAGTCTACTTGACGCTACACCGGGCAAACGCAATGTGGCGCAGGATTCTATAGCAGAGTATTCACTGGAGTCACAGATTTTTAGCCTCATTGTTGAATGGGACTTTAATTCTTTCAGTTTCAAATCCTTAAGTAGTTATCAAAAGGATGACATTCTGATTAGACGCGATAATGACCGTACAGATATAAATAGTTTACCGCCATTTAGCTTATTACCGAGTTTTTATGATGCGGAAACAGGTAAACCAACAACAGTCACACAGGAATTCAACATCATCTCCAGGCAGGCTTTATTCGGGAAAATTGACTGGATTGTCGGTGCCTTTTACCTGAATACAAAAATAGAGACATCAATATTAGAACGGATTGATTTTGGTTTTGACGGGACATTTGACCCGTTCACGCAGGCAGATGTATTTGCCTTTAATGGAGATTTTGGTTTCATTACAGATTCTGCACCAGAACGTGAATCAATTTCTGTATACGGCCAGGGAACTTATAGTTTCTCCAGATCACTTAGAGCCATTGCTGGGACACGTCTTACTTACGATAAAATTGAAAGCTCCGTGAGTAATTTCTTTGGACGCAGTGGAACGGAAAATATAGAACGTTCGACCAACGCACTTACTGGTCGTGTCGCTCTAGAGCATGACATTGACGAAAATATGCTCATATTTGGTTCATGGACACGCGGATTCAAGCCCGGCGGTGTCAACCTGACTTTTGGTCGTGAAAACATTATTGCTCCCGCTATAGTCCTTCCAATATTTGAGGATGAAAAAATCGATGCTTTTGAACTGGGCATTAAGACAGATCTTTTAAACGGTCGAATTCGTGCAAATATTGCTGCTTTCTATTATAAATATGAGAACCTGCAGTTTCAGGCCACTGACCCGGAGGTATTTGAAGGCGGTGTTGGTAACATTCCTGATACAGAGAGCTATGGCATGGAACTGGAGATGCTCGCTTCCCTGGCTAAAGGTTTGACTATGGATTTAAAGCTTTCCTTGCTGGAAACAAAAATAACTTCCAATTTTCTAGCGCTCGATAATGTTCAGTCTGATTCTGTCACAAATGCTCTGTTATTTCCTGTTTGTGGAGGTAATCTGTTTTGCGACCAAATTCAACTGGCTCGAGCTGCTGCTATAACTGATGTTGAAGGAAATGACCTGGGCAAAGCACCAAAGCTAAGTGCTGATCTTAGCTTTCGCTATGAACAGCCTGTGGCCAATTGGGGCAATTTTAGCAGTACATTTCAATTCACTTATCGTGGTAAATTTAATCAACGTATTTTTAATAATCCCCTTACCGACAAGGTGCCCGCATACAAAACTGTAAACACTATTTTTTCGTTCGATGCTTCCAATGAACTCTGGGGAGTAGATTTTCTGGCATTGAATATATTCAATGAGAATGGTGTAAACGCCCGCTTTACTGATGCATTTGGTGTTGGCTCAACATCTGACGAACTTATTCCACCGCGCCAGCTAATGGGGCGAGTCAGAGTCTATTTCCAGTAGCAATATACTATCTATGTATCCAGCTCCAGGACCTGCCTGGGTGAAGATGAATTCTCACGAATTTTTTTATACTCCGCCAGTAAATCCCTGTAATCCTCTGCGCCATATTGACTGAATATTTCAGCAAATACATTTGGCATTTTCCTATAGGGAGACAGACCCAGCTCTTTAAGCATTATGTCTATGTACTGTTGAAAACGATTATTCACAGCGCAGGATCGTGAAGGCTCGTAATTGATATTTGCTCGCTTCCATTCCAGCACCTGACGAATACTTTGTCGCATATGTTCTTTTGAAGGGAGTTGTAAATCACCTGCCAGGTAGGCTGATAACCAAAGCATGCCCACTTCTGCTGCGGGCACATGCATAAAACCATGGTTAAATCCGGCAAAAGCGACATTGGGTATATCAGGATGAATTAAATGACGATACAACTGTACACCATCGTTCTCAGCTTCAAGCATAGAACGATATTTTTCCGGAAAAAACGGAAATTGTGGTGATTCAGAACCGACACTCAAAACCACCTGGTTACATTCAATAAGATTGCCATCCTTTAGTTTCAAACCATTTTCTACGAAGCAATCAAGTTCGGAATGATGAGGGACAATTTTTTCATCGGCTATATTCTGATAATAAAACTCGGGTGCCATTGCCGCAGCAGATCTAAAATCTCCGACGATGTAATGTTCGGGTATAACCTTACTCAAACCGGCCTTTGCATTATCTGTTTTTCCAATACCGTAAAACCTGCAATGCAAACGAATAATGAACGCAATAAAATTCCAATTTGCGCGAATTAAAAATTGTAATTTTTCATGCAGAAAACGTTCGAAACAATTTGGCTGCGCCCAACTGGGGATAAGAGTCGTCGTCATTCTGCAGAACATTAAATGAGCGTAATGAATACCGAAGATATAAAAAGGAATTAACCAGCGTGGCGTGCGGAAAACATGATGAACACTTTTTGCCCGTTGAGTTGCAAAAGTGGCCATATCAACAGCACTTTTCCCAAAACCGACAACGGCTATATTTTTATTATTAAATACATCCAGATCATTAACGTCTCGTTCAGTAATTATTTCACCACTGAATGAAGACTGTCCGGGAAAATCAGGTTTATGCTTGCCTTCGGTGTATTGACCAATGGCGACAACTACAAAATCGAAATCTTCCTCTTTTTCACCTTCATCATTTCTGTACTTCAGTCGCCAACCTTCAGCTTGTTCCTCCATCGCTGTCACTTCATGCCCAGAACGTATGTCCAGACGCATCTGTTCTACCGCCTGGTTTATATATTCACGGATCTGTGCACTGGTTGGATGCAGGTCTGGTGGCGTCGACCAGGGGATATCAGAGATTCGATAATGTTGTCCAGTGTTCTGAAGCTTGACACCCGGATAACCAAGCGCCCACACACCACCAAGATCCGTGGATTTCTCAAAGAGTACAACGCTGTGACCTGTTTTCGTCAGCATATGCGCCGCAACAATTCCGGATATGCCG
>JABHFC010000251.1 GCA_018676275.1 Gammaproteobacteria bacterium
ATGATTTTGATTACAGTGAATAACAGGTTTTCTATTTTTCACAGATAATTGAATTTATCTGCCGCTTTCGGGTCGAACAGCGAACTCAAGGCATACTATACAAATTAATCAGGGGGCTGGACATGTACTCGCAAAAATTAACATTAGTTATCTCTTTCATATTTTTAACTTTTTTCCTGCAGCAGGCATCAGCTGAATTGAAATTACCAGCAGAAGCAAGGGCTAACGCAACAACATCTGCAGAAAGTCTGGGAACGCTGGAAAAAAATATGGGATTAAAAGCCGGAGAGACAGTGCCCGGTTTTACTACTCATACTTATGAGGGTAAGCCGGTCACATTGGCAGAGCTGCTGAATAATGGACCGATCATGGTTATTTTTTACCGTGGTGGCTGGTGTCCTTTTTGTAATTACCAGGTACGACAAATTACTCAGGCCTACGACAAGTTTCAGAAACGCAATGTTACCCCCGTACTAATCAGCGTGGATCAAACCGATGGCGCCATGCTTGTTAAAGAAGCCTATGACATTCCCTTCCCGGTATTAAGTGATTCCGAACTCGCGGCTCACGAGTCCTTTAATGCCACCATCGAACTGGATAATACTGATTATGAAAAATATAAGAACTATGGGGTTGATTTAGAAGCCTGGTCAGGACTCAGCCACCACAAAATAGCAGCACCTGCTGTGTTTCTGGTTTCCCCGGATAGCAAGGTACTCTGGTCTCATGTTGCGATGGATTTCAAAACCAGACCATCTGTTGATCAACTACTGAATGTTATTGACAATAATCTTAAATAATAAATTAGACTTTACGGATAACTCCGGGTAGTAATATTAATTGCTGACCCGGTTTTTTATTCTACCTTTCCCATCATCTTTTTTATTGGTTTGAAAAATATCAACATCAATACTCCCGTTCCAATAGCGATACTGGTAATTTGCATATAGAGATTTGGCATTTGATCTAATGAATTCGGATCGAAGCGACCAGCGACGAGTCCGGCCATTAGGTTACCAAGCGAAGTCCCGAGAAACCAGATCCCCATCATCTGACTGACAAAACGTTTTGGAGCCAGTTTACAGATTGCACTTAATCCAACCGGACTTAAGCACAGCTCACCTGTCGTATGTAAGAGGTAAGTAATAATCAACCAGGTAGGTAAGACATTGTCTCCGGCAACCACCAGTTTTGCTGCAAAAACCATTACAAGAAAACCCAAACCAAGCTGGATTAAACCGAGAGCAAACTTAAAAGGAATCGAGGGGTTCAGATTACGCCTGGCAAGATTTACCCAGAGCGACGCAATGAATGGCGAAAGAATCAAAATGAATGTTGCATTTATACTTTGAAACCAGCCTGCTGGTATTTCAAAACCGAAAAACTCTCGTTCCGTATAACGCTCTGCAAACAGGTTCAATGAGGAGCCTGCCTGCTCAAAGCCAGACCAGAAAACCGCTCCGCAAATAACAAGTATCATGATGACGGCAACACGTTTTTTCTCATCGAGATTCAGATTGCCGAACAAGTATAGATAGACAAAAAATGCAGCTGCTATAGAAGCTATAGCATAGGTTGAGGCCTGGGCCAGTGCTAAGGCATCTATTGTAATGATACCGCTCAAACCCAGAGTGGTTATCAATACTATAAGCCCAAGCCCGATCATTACCCTCATCCAGGCGTATACCGGTGCTTTAGTTCCGCTTTCATCTACTCGTAAATGTGCAGGGTGTTTTCCGGCATCACCAAGTCTGGATAAAGTGAGCTTGTATTGAATTATGCCTATTAACATACCGAAGCCAGCCGCCGCGAAACCATAATGCCAACCAAAATGACTGCTCTCTCCAAGCGCACTACAAATCAAAGGTCCAAGCATCGCACCAATATTTATGCCCATGTAAAAAATGGTAAAACCTGCATCGCAGGCTGCTCCACCCTGGGGGTATAACTCACCAACCATCGAGCTGACGTTTGGCTTCAACATCCCTGTGCCCAATACTACAAAAATCAATCCAATATAAAATGTCGATTCCGCAGGAATTGCGAGGACGAAATGACCGCACATGATTGTGATGCCGCCATACAATACGCTACGTTGCGCACCAATTATTCGATCTGCGATCCAGCCTCCGGGCAGGGTTGCAAGGTAAACAGCAGCGGTGTAGAGCCCATAGATGGATGTTGCCTTTATATCATCGAAGGCCAGGCCGCCGTCTGTTATTGAGGCGGTCATAAACAATACCAGTAGCGCGCGCATACCGTAATAACTGAAGCGCTCCCACATTTCAGTAAAGAAAAGAGTATAAAGCCCGGGTGGATGCGTGCTGGTCTTTACCTGTGATTCAGTTGCTACAGCAGTATTCGTCATGGTGATTTATTATTCTTATTCAGCTAGCCGGTAATACTTTGTAACACAGCTTTGCAACACATGGAATAATTGAGCAACGGGAAAGTTGATCCGGGTGTTGAGACAAGCTGCTGAATGTCAGTTAAGTCTCAATTCTGTTGTGTAATTCAGGGTATGAGGATTTCTGAGAAAACAGGCAGAAATAATTACTTTATGAGGTATTGAAGTCTAATTGAGGAAATGTTGGATTTTGTCTTTATAACTACGGCTCATCTTCAGGCGCGCACCACCTTTGAGAATGAGGTTATATTCGCCGTTAATATGGCTGCTGATTTTATCGACTCTATTAAGATTAACCAGGGTGGAACGATGAATACGTTGAAACAGGGCAGGATCCAGTTGTGATTCCAACTGCTTCATTGTTGTTCGCATAATATGGATCTGGCCAGAAGCATGTATGCACATATAATCACCGGCAGCATCGACCCACTCAATATCAGTTAAAGGCACAAGAGTGATCTCTCCAGCGTCTTTTATCGCGATTTTTTCCGGGTATTGCTTCGCCGGGCTTATACCATCTTCAAGCAACTTTTCCATTTCTGCTGGCGCTTTACCGGTAATATCACTGATAACTTCCAGTAAACGCTGCTTATCACTTGCATCATTCTTTTGTGCCAGCTGATCGCGCACTCTTTGTAAGGCTCGGCTCAGGTGATCGTCTTCCAAAGGTTTCAATATGTAATCTATTGCATGTACGTCAAATGCCTTAATTGCATACTGGTCAAAAGCTGTGGCAAACACGACCATGGGCATATCGTCACCCTGGAGCTGGCGAATAACATCAAAACCATCCATTCCGGGCATTTGAATATCAAGGAAAACCAGATCGGGATTAAGTTCTGGTATGGCCGCTAAAGCTTCGCGCCCATTAGTACATTGACCAACTACGTTGATATCTTCATGCCTATCCAAACGTAATTTAAGACCGCGGCGTGCTAAAGCTTCATCATCGACGATTAAAGTATCAATTTTTTTCAAATTTTTCAGGCTTCCTCTTTTTCATAGGGAATGCGAATACTGACTTTTAAACCATTAGGCTCGATATTACCAAATTCGCAGGCATGATTATCGCCGTATAGTTGTTGTAATCGTTCACGGGTATTATTCAGTCCGACACCATTACTTAATGGCATCTCATTATTTTTCATTTCAATCCCGTCACCATCGTCACTCAGTTCCATTAACAAATTGCCAGCGAAAACCCGTGCTTCAAGTTTTATCGTGCCTCCGGTTTCACTTTTTGCAACCGCATACTTTATAGAGTTCTCTATCAGAGGTTGTAATAACATACTTGGAATAAGAGCCTGTTTTGCCTCGTCTTCAAGGTTAAACTCGAGCTGCAGGCGTTCTTCAAAACGAATTTTTTCGATACTCAAATACAACTGCATCGCCTCTACTTCCTGCACAAGATTCACCTTCACCATCGGATCATTATCAAGGGAGTAACGCAGGAACCTGGATAATGCGGAAACCATATCATTTGCGACAGTGCCCTTGTTCTCAAGAATCAGCGTTGAGATTGCATTCAAGGTGTTAAAAAGGAAGTGTGGATTTAATTGATAGCGCAACATTTTTAACTGGGACTGGTGCGCAGATGAAGTGATGCGCAGATTTTTTTCCCGTTCTGCCTGTATCTCCTGGTAGAACCTAATCCCATAATAAAGCCCGGTCCAACTAAGGAAAATGAAAAAGGAGTACGAGTACCAGTAAATGTATTCAGCAATAAAGTTCTCTATTACCTTATCGTGATAGAGTTGCTTTGCCACATAAAATTTCCACAGCGCCCATAAGCCGGTAGGTACTGCTACGATGAGCAGCGTGTATAAAAGTCTCTTAGTGGCGGGTTCATCCCAGATGATATGGAAGCAATGACGCATTCCCATGCTGAACAACAGGCCCATAACCGCGGCGACAAGTGTATAGCTCAAATGCGCCAGATCTGATTTCTCCCAGAATGCGGCTCCAGCCATGACAAAAAAAACATAGCCGACCCAACCGATCGTCTGCAACAACCAATACAATCGAATGCGGCTGTTTATTAAACTGGAAAAATGTTTGTCTAGGTAGCTACTCACTGGTTTTCTCTGAAATCGATTGCAAGGTTTTTCCCCATTTTAGCATCTAAAATATTGCCGTCGCAGTGTTTAATCACTTTGACGGCATAATTATGAGAAGTCTGTAATTTTGTCTCTAGCCTTCAATAATGAAATGCCCCAGCACTTTTGTTTCTTTTGCTCTATAACTTTTTATGTCATCAATTCCAAAATAATTGATTTTTTGTGTTGGCAGAGGCGCTTGAAAGCTCAGCTGTACTCCTTTCTGCAGGTCTGCATAGACCATAGTATGAGTAGCCTGCAAAGCGTTATATGCATCACTTGCGACTTCATCTGACTGGAAGTCGTTTCCCACTACATAAGCGACATTACTGAGACTAAAGGCTATTGCATAAAGTACTGTTATAAGTGTTTTTTTCATCGTAAGACTCCGCCTGCTCAACGAGCAAATTTAGACATGTGTTGTTACTTCAATGATGCCATTATTCAGCAGATAGCTTCGAGCGGTAAGACCACTTATCGCAGCACAGGAGCATTTCGTCGTATTTTCGATAAAAACCCCGGGGTCGGGGCCGATCTCTGCTTATTTTCTACACAGTAAATTGAAGTTGCAGTAAAAGCTCAAGATTGAAGAAAGCTAATATTCAAAAGTTACTTGCGCGTATAGATACCGTCGAATGCCGTTTCCCATTCACCCTTGGCGTTTGTGGATTGCCAGAACTGACGTACGCTTCCATCATCATTAGGCGTAAAAGTAATTCGATGTAAGGTGACTTTGGCATCAGTACTTGTTGTCTTTCCCTCAAGCACCATGCTCCCGTCCCGAATACCACCTTCTAAAAGTAACAGACTGTTAGCATTGTCTATCCATGTTTGGTGCCAGACCTTGCGCCCAACATCGTAGGTATTAAAGCTTTCTCCGCTAAACCCTTTGGGTGTCTTGTATTGTTCGCGCAAAACACAATCATTGTAATGCTTGGTAATACTGTTACTGCCAGCAACCTTGCCATCCGGAGTTTTAACATCCCAGTCACCCAACCAGAAATCAAAGGCTCGGTGTTCAGGGCTATCACATGCGGCAGTAAGGCTAGTTGAAGTAAACATAAACACACAGGTTATAAATACTGATGCAGTAACAATTCTATTTTTTTGGTGAAAAATGGAATTACTCATGACTGACGCACCCGCCTTCTTTCAAAACACGATCAGTTGATGCCGGATACTTTTCGAGTGACTTCGCTGGTCTAATTGGACGCTCTACAAGATTACCGCCACAATTCGGGCACTTGTATTGAAGAACAGTTTCGGCACACAACTTACAGAAGGTACATTCAAAAGTACAAATCAGCGCATCTTTGGAGTCAGCAGGCAGATCTTTATCGCAGCATTCACAGTTAGGTCTGATATCCAGCATACCTCTCTCCTCTCTCTTGAAAAGATATTCAGGCAATTTATAGCCTAATATGCTGAAGGATTAAAGTGCTAAAAAATCAAATGGCGAATATTTATGTGAATATACATTCCTCGCCACCGCAGGATTGCCTAACGCGCATATCGTAATATTTGACCTGAAAAAGGCTTCGCTTTCTGATCAGAGCATTCAGGTTTACTTTGACTATGTAGATAACCCAGCTTGACCATTTTTTTACTGAAACGTGCATGATGACCACGTCCCGGATCAACCAGTATCACTTCACATTCCGGCTTTGCATGTTGCTGAATAAAATCAGACAGCAACTCGGCATGACCTCGTTCATACAGCAAATCACTACCGACAATCAGATCAAATTTACCCAGACCACAATCTTCATCTCCCCAGGCTGTTTGAAAAAAGGGTATTACTTTTCCTTTATTGAGTGCAGTGTTTTCTAGCAGAAATTTTCCGACTTCAGGGTGGTAATCCGTGGCGGTGATATCGGCGAGTCGCTGGTTGAGCATTAAACTTGTCAAACCAATTCCACAACCAACTTCCAGGATTCGTTTTTTTGTAATATCGAAATCTGTCATGAATTGGGCAAGAATTTCACTGGATTCCCAGACAACACCAAATAATGGCCACTGTGCGGATGATATGCCGAGTTTTTCAGCGACATTATCTACATCGAGAAATTCCTGCTTATCCCGTAAAGTCCTGAGATGAATATCCACCTTATCAAACTCAATGGTTTGATAACGAAACCGTAATAGGGACATTGAGCGCCTGTTCAGTAATGGATACGTAGCTCGTTTACCATGAACTTGTTTTGCTACGTGGGTAAACCACTCTACACCCAATCGGCAAACATGCCCAACTTTTCACTTACCATAGAGCTATTGCTCTGTTAAGCACTGTCTGGTTTGAACGGAAAGTCCGAACCGGGTCGTAAATGACACTATTTCAGTTCAAACACATCCTGGTTCTTCATTTTTGTAAAACCTGCTGAAAGGTAAAAGCTATGTGCAATTTCTCTTCTACTATCTGTCCTGACTCGAAGCTTCTTATTATTCGCATTTGCCCAGTCCTTAGCTTGTTTTATCAGACTCTTGCCGATCCCCTTATTACGAAAGTCGGGATCAACAACCAGTCCACCGATTTCCACAAACGAAGTAGACGCAACTCTATTGGCCAAAAAAGCATGCACCCAACCCACAAGCTTGTTTTCCTGTTCGAACACCCATACTTCATTTATATCTGAATCAGTTAGTATCTTCAGTCTGCTTGCGAATTCATTATCATTACCAGGCAAATAATCTAGTGAATCTGACAACAGCATTATTGCATGGGCATCCTCAATTTTTGCCTTTCTTAAGGACACAAAGTTTACATTCCGGTCTCTTCAATTTCGATTTTTTCCTTCTCTTGTCTTCCATCCTCCAGCCATCTTTGCATATCTGAATGATCCAACATGGTCTGCATGTAGTTTCTCGAGACGTCAGATATAGCAATATCATAGGTATTAAAACGAAAGACCAGAGGTGCGAACATACAATCGGCAATCGAGAATTCACCGAATAAATAGGGCCCCACTGAAGAATACCTGGTCAATAAATCCTTCCATATCGTATCTATCCTGGAAATCTCCTTCTGCAGTTCCTCGTTTATGTCTATCCTTCTATTTACAGCCCTACAGTTCATAGGCATTTCCCCCCGTACAAGAAAAAAACTTGAGTGCATTTCCGCACAACACGAACGTGCCAGAGCCCTGTCCATAGGATCAAAAGGCCAAGCCTTTCCATCCAGGTACTGCTCCGAAACATATTCACAAATC
>JABHFC010000252.1 GCA_018676275.1 Gammaproteobacteria bacterium
AGCGAAACTTACCTTACAACAACCGCTTAAAGTGATTGTAAATAACGCGCACAAACTAAGCCGTAAAAAAAATATTAAGCTAACAGAACTCGTCGACGAAAAAATTGGCTTGCCAGAAGAAGGATTTCGTATACGCCAGATCATTCGTAGTGCAGAACAGGAAGAAGGAGTGTTTCTTAATGCCTCGATGACAACTAATTCACTAGACCTGCTTTGTGATTTCGTCACTTCCGGTCGCGGTGTCAGTATTCTACCAGAGCTGGTGGTTCAACGAGGACTTATAAGCGGTGAGCTGAAAGCGATACCGACGAATAATAAACTATTCAATGCAACCGAAAGCTTTCTCATAACTCGTATCGGCCGACAACTTCCCATAGCAGCTCATCACCTTTCAATGAGAATTGAGTCGTTTCTTAAAAACACCATGAAAGAAGTTAATTCATCAAGATGATTACAGACAGGAAATTGGCGTCAACTCTCACCTCGATGCTGCAATCTATTTTAACAAGGGCATAATTTCAGACCTAAATCGCTCAAACTCTTCCAGAGTGGGATGATACTGTAATAGAAAAGTCTCAAATCTCAGAGATTCAAATTCGTGCATTCGCTCGGCAATTTGTTCCGGGGTACCAACCAGGCCCGCATTAGTCCCACCGTTCGTGCCCACATTCTCAAGCTACTAATATTTCTCTGAACACTCGTTGGAAGTTCAATCCGAGTATTTTTACTACCACTTCTTCAGAGTGTCCTCGCGAAAGCAGTCCCCGGGCGATGGTTTTATAACGCCACTCATTGTCGACGGCTTTTATGAACGGCGGCCAACGGACTTTTAGTGTACGTCGTTCTTGTTCCGAATAAATCCTCAAATGGTCAATCCACATTTTATCCCCGTCGATACCCGGGTAGCCTGTTAGCTCGAAATCCGATCCAATACCAACATGATCAGGGCCAACCAGATTGATGACATAATCGAAATGATCGAGAAGATCATCAAGCGTCGACTTCGGATTATCACTTACAAACCAGTTGAAATTGGAAATACCCATCACCCCGCCCTTTGCTGCGAGAGCTTTGATTTGTTCGTCCGTCTTATTACGAGGGTGCTTACACAATGCCATACAATTTGTGTGTGAAAATACTATTGGTTTACTAGAGATCTCAATCGCGTCCAAAGTGGTCTGATAACCAGAGTGGCCGACATCGACTATGATTCCGAGTTCATTCATTTTTCTGACCAGATCCACACCGAAGTGGGTCAGACCAGCCTGGGTACGTTCGGTGCAACCGTCGCCAACCCAGTTACGCAAATTATGGGTAAGCTGAATCTGCCGCACACCAAGACCATAAAATAGATCGAGCCTGGAAAGGTCGGTTCCGATAGCCGTACTATTCTGGAAAGCTGGCAATATACCGATCCTGGATTCCTGTTTCGCTTTTTCTATATCCGTAAACTTGTTAATCAGTAAGACACGATCGGAATGTCTATTGATGCCAGCATTTAACTGCGCCAGCCTCGTAAGACTCGATTGATAACTTTCTGCCGCAACGACAGAACCGATGGTTGGAGCCGCTATTGTTATACTGGAATTGCTGGCAATCCTGAATTCATCCTCACCAGTGTTGACATTCGGTCTGAATTCGCACAAATCATCTATGATGATGGACTCAGCTAGCAGCTTGTCGAGTTTGCTGATATTAACCGTGTTGGAGCCAGTCGCGGCACGAGTCTGTGGGAGTGCTGCCGCGAGGGCTGCCGCTGTCATTCCCTTGAGCACCGCTCTTCGCGTTTGCTTCATATTTCTTTTCTCCAGCGAGTAGGTAACTACATAAAAATATAAAGATTACCGTGGAATAAAATACACCAGTACAAACTACTCTTATTCTTCTAATGACTCAAGATTTGCTAGTGGCACGTGCCGTCACTGTATGCTTACCACGCCAATTTATTTTTTCGCAGTCCGCTGTATTACATTGATATAGTGGAAACAGTCGGCTACATTCCGTTAAATAAAATAATCCTGATTATTTACTGATGATCTCTGCCATCTCTGATAAACCCTCCATCGGACTGCTTTTATGTTAAAGCCAATCAAATTTTTG
>JABHFC010000253.1 GCA_018676275.1 Gammaproteobacteria bacterium
GCCTGAGCCAGTCTTTCCGCTGATGTCGGTATCATAGTGCTTTCAATATTCCGGCCGATACAGTGATTCGTGTGTACTAACACACCATCCTGTATACCAATCTCTGCGCAATTCCCTGCCGCAAATTCCATTCCGAAACATTGTCCATCAGCATCAGCCACAAGAAAGTGACTCGATTTACCACGGCCGGAACGCACGATTTTTTCCCTGGCCTCATTGATCGTTGCACTCTCCAATATCGCTCTTAATACAATATGAACCGGCACGCCATCTAATTCATGGCTGGAAACAAGAAAGTTAAGACAAACTCCCAAACCTGAATTATTCAAACCCATTTTGGCGAGCATACCCGGTTCAGTGAGAGCAGTAA
Organism: Gammaproteobacteria bacterium; assembly: GCA_018676275.1. Lineage (GTDB taxonomy): Bacteria > Pseudomonadota > Gammaproteobacteria > Eutrophobiales > Eutrophobiaceae > WLWS01. Next base: position 371 of record JABHFC010000253.1, read on the forward strand.
TGATTCGACCATCACTGTATTCATAACGCATAATTACAACGAGTTCCTCCAGTTCCCTTATCCAGTCCCAGGTCTGACCCAACAATGCCGTTTCCTGAAAATAGAGCGAGGTACATTCTGCAACTGGAGCATTGAGAATTTCAGTGCGTGCATTTAATGCATATATCTTCCAGCTATCGATTTCGGCACCTTCGGCGATGGCATCTATCTCGGTAACAAAATCTTGCTGGAAATCTTTTATCAACAGTGCAAGCTGAGCTGCTCGCGCTTTGATTTGTTCAGTACTTAATGAACTATTCTGAAATATTGCCTGTTCGTAAAAACTGTAGGTCTTGTGGATCCGATCTTTGAGCTGACGACCATGAGCAAGTCCACGTTCCCTGGGATCTCCACTACAGACAATATATGGCAAACCTGACATCAGGGTTCTATCGCGAACTCTCCGCTTAAATCGGGATTTGCCTTTTTCCAGGCATCGACCGGATTGGCCTGCTTCCAGCGTTCAACGTACTCGCCCATCGGCTCGAACTTCGATTGCTTGTCGACAAAATGTTGTATCAGGCGCTCCAGCATCAACATACGATTACCACGGCCGATAGTTTGCGGATGCAATGTCAGGGAAAACAAACCACCGGGACAATTGGCATGAGCGTAATCAAAATCGTCACGCCACATCTCTTCTACCGCGGATGGAGCTTTCAGTCCTTCATTCAGGCCCATTACAAATTCAGAAACAGGGAAGTCATCGAGGCCCCAGGTGACGGGTAATTCGACCAAATCGGTAACTGTACCGAAGTGGTAAGCAGTGTCAGTTGACCATTGATCACCGCTGCGCAGGTAATAAGGATAAAAATCATGACCCATACAACTGGAATCATAATCAAAACCATATTCGATCAATAGATCCACGGTGCGCTCGCTGAAATCCCAGGCAGGTGAGCGATAACCTGTCGGTCTTACGCCAACGACCTGTTGCAGTGCTTCCAGTCCCCGGTCCAGCAAATTACGTTCACCAGCCTCATCAAAGTCAGCCGGATTCTCGTGCACCCAACCATGATGTACCAGTTCATGACCACGATCATGAATTTCCTTAACTAGTCTCGGGTAGGCATAGGCTGTATGTCCCGGTACTGCAAAACTCGAACGCACCTGGTAGCGATCCAGTAAATCAAGAATACGTGGCATGGCCACGGCACCGAACTGGCCGCGGGAGATCATACTGGGGTTCCTGGATTTGGCCGATCCAATCCAGCTGGACATGCCATCGAAGTCGAATGTAATACTGCAACTTATGGATTGTTGATTAGACATATTTAATTACCTGCTGTTTGTCTTCGCCTCGTTCTCGACAAAGCGTTTATTAATGACCACTATTGTGTACTGCTTTATTTAGCGACGCTTTTATCTTTTAGAGCAAAGACCCAAATCGCGCCATCACGCGGAACAGTAGTATTATTTTTTCTTTCAATATTGAAAGCTGTTTGCATGTATTCTGCACCAGCACCCCATCCAGACTGCACCGCAATGTACTGCACGCCATCTATCATGTAAGAAACCGGCACTCCGACTACACCTGAATTCAATCGCATGTCCCAGAGTAAGTTTCCACTGCTGGCGTCAAGTGCCCGGAATTTCCGATCATTGCTACCACCAGAGAAAACCAGGTTGCCTCCTGTAGTTAATAAGGAGCCCCAGTTCATCTCCTTAATATTGAAGGTCCATACTTTTTCTCGTTTATGCAGATCCCAGGCCTGGATCTCGCCGATATGTGCATCCTTACCTGTAAAAGCCTCATCATCGAAACGCACCATGGACAAAATCTCATCGAGTTCATAACCTGTAAATATCTCACCACCCTGGTTTTCTATAGCTGTACCAGTCAATTCACTACAAATATTTTCCTGTGCAGGAATATAGAACAAACCGGTCTCTGGGTTGTAAGCTTCCGGGGGCCAGTCTTTTCCGCCCCAGACAGAAGGACAAAAAGTCGCAGTTTTGCCAATGCCTGGAATCTTGTCGGCCGCGTAAGCAGGTCGACCAGTAACAGGGTCAATGCTGGTAAACACATCCTGTTTTACAAAGGCTTTTGCGTCGACAAACTTTATCTTGTCTTTCCTGCGTTCCAGAAACCATAGATAGCCATTACGACCGGCATGCACCAATCCCTTCTTCATTTTACCCTGTTTGTCAGGAATATCGATTAACAGGGGTGGTGAGACTTCATCCCAGTCCCAGGCACCATTCCAGTGGTATTGATGGTGAGCACGAATCGTCCCGGTTTTTACGTCGATTGCCAGTACCGAATTTGTATAAAGATTGTCACCTTTACGCATTTCCGCAAGCCAGGGTGCAGGATTACCGATCCCAAAGTACGCCAGTTTCAGATCAGCATCATAGGTACCGGTTACCCAGACAGATCCACCACCACTACGCCAGGTATCATCGGGCCAGGTTTCACTACCTGGCTGTCCCGGTTCCGGGATGGTATAGGTGCGCCAGACTTCTTTACCTGTGTCTGCGTCAAGCGCCACCAGAAAACAACGTACACCGTACTCAGCACCGGATAATCCGAAAATCACCAATCCATCTACAGCCAATGGTGCCAGCGTCATATGAAACCCCAGTCGCCAGTTGGCCAGGCAATTCTTCCAGATCTCTTTCCCACTCACAGCATCAAGTGCAATTGCACAGGTATCCAGTCCGGAAAGATAAACTTTATCTTTATATAAGGCGACGCCACGATTGGTTTCATGCATAGCAAAATGATCTTTGGGGAGTTCTCTCTTATAGCGCCAGAGCTCATTACCACTTCGCGCATTAAGTGCAATAACCTGATGCTCAGGTGTTGTCACAAACATGTAACCATTATTAACTATAGGCGGTGCTTGATGAGCACCACTGGCATCGGTGGAATAAACCCATGCAACTCGAAGATCTTCTACATTGTCACTATTGATCTGCTCAAGCGGACTGTAAGTCCAGCCCTGGTAATTTCCTCTCCATTGCAACCAGTTCTCAGGCTCAGGATTCAGCAGGCGGTAGTCAGTAACAGGCAGGTAGGTATCAAGAGGAAATTCAGATTCAGCAGGAACACTAATACTGAACATGCAAATTGAAAGTAAAAGTAATGTTTGAAATTTCACTGACAATAATTCTTCCCTAACGATTTGAATTGTTAAAAAGCCAAACATAGCAATTATTTCACTCCTGCAGCGTTTTCTAGTCCAATGAAAGGATCTATGTTATGAATCTATCACTTATTCGAAAGAAGGCAACCCGCGATAAGGTGTTATTTAGCAAGGACTAGAACAGCAGACTATTAATCAGTATGTCGTGAGCTTTCTGTTAAACTTATTAGTCAGAAATCCCCTGTTATCGACAGGGCTGCAATAAAAAGCATTCAATAAAAGGATAATTAAAATTGGATATAGTTAAAAGATTAAGCCAATTGGAAAATGAACGAAGTTCGATGATCCCCAGTCATGAGCAACGGGAAGATTGGGATATCCTGGTTGAAAAACTGGTGAAGGATGCGATTTCGAATAAGGAAACGGGCCCTGCATTTCGATTGTTACCCGATGGTGAAAAAATTATCGACGAGGACTTTACTCTTCGATCTTCGCCTCGTGATATGGAAACCACGCTTCAGCAGATTTCAGACAAGATTGTTTCATTCGGCGTGCAGATGGGGAATCCGAACAACATGTCTTATATCCCGGGGAGTGAAAGCTATTTAACTGCTTTAGGCGATTATCTTGGTGCTGTTATTAATCCCTACACAGGTGTCGCTATTACAAACCCGGGTGCAACTGCCATGCAACAGTCCCTGCTAAAATGGGCAGGTGGCTTTCTCGGTTATACAGGCGATTTCGGTGGCGATATAACATCGGGTGGAAGTATCGCTAACCTTACCGCCATCATCACTGCTCGGGATGCCTTCCAGATACAGCCGGAAGATATTCGACAAAGTACTGTGTATTACTCTGCTCATGCCCATCATTCGGTAACGAAAGCGCTGCATCTTGCTGGCATGCAATACTGCCAGCAACGATCCATTTCCTGCTATGAAGATTTTGCTATCAACCTGGAAGAGCTTGAAAAAACGATCGCCGAAGATAAAAAGGCAGGGTTAAAGCCCTGGCTGCTTGTTGGCAATGCCGGCACTACAGATACGGGCACCGTTGATGATCTGAATGGCATGGCAGATATTGCTGAGAAATATGCCTGCTGGTTTCACGTTGATGGTGCCTATGGTGCTGCTTTCGCTTTGTGTGACCAGGGGAAAAAACAACTGGCAGGAATTGAACGTACAGACTCTGTTGTACTCGATCCCCACAAAAGCCTGTTTCTATCTTTTGGTTGCGGTCTGGTGTTAGTAAAGAATGGTTCTGCACTGACACGTGCGCACCAGTTTGCCGGTAATTATATGCGTGATAAAGGTGTCGATGAGTCTCACTCACCTGCGAGTAATTCAGCCGAACTAACCAGACCTTTTAGAGCACTGCGTATGTGGTTACCACTGACAGTGCTTGGTACAGAACCATATCGTGCCGCTCTGGAGGAAAAAATGCTATTGGCCCGGTACGCCCACGAGAAACTTGGTGAAATTGAGAATGTCTGGGTGGGTCCGCTTCCACAACTTTCCATTGTTGTATTTCGCTATGACAGTGGCGACGCAGCCTATGATGATAAAATAAATCAACAGCTGATTGATGAAATTCTTGCGGAAGGCAGATTTTATTTATCAACAACAACATTAAATAATATGGTGGTTCTCAGACTTGCGATACTCGCTACTCGTACTAATCGCAACGCAATTGATAGTATTATCGATATGTTGAAAGATAAAATAAGTCAATTTTAAATATGATCTAGGACAAATATTGTCTATTTTTTTACATATACAATAATACTGGAAAAAGTAAGTGACGAGGTGAAGAATGTCCGAAAGAACTCTTGTAGATCCAGAAATTCTTGAGAAATGTTCTCTTTATCCTGACTATGTGGAAGCAAAACTTGGTTTCAGAAATCACTGGTATCCGAGTTTATTTTCACACGAACTTGAAGAAGGTGAGTTTAAAGCACACGAAATTCTTGGTGACCGTTTATTACTTACCAGAGTAGACGGCAAGGTCTATGCCGTACGCGATCGCTGTCCTCATCGTGGTGTTCCGTTTTCCCGAAGACCAGAATGTTTCAAAAAAGGTACTCTTACCTGCTGGTACCACGCCTTTACTTTCAAACTGAGTACGGGGATGTTGTGTGACATCATTACCAACCCTAAAAGTAACCTCATCGGTAAGGTTCAAATTCCAACCTATAAGGTAGAGGAAGCAAAAGGAATTATTTTTATATTCATGGGCGATATTGATCCTCCTGATCTGGCTGATGATGTTCCACCTGGTTTTCTGGATGAAAATATGGTTATTCGTGGTGTTCGTCAGGAAGTCGGTTCTAACTGGCGTATTGGTTGCGAAAATGGATTTGATAGTACCCATGTTTTTATTCATAAAGATTCGATACTGGTTGAAGGTAACGATATAACGCTGCCTCTCGGTTTTGTACCAACCAGCAGAGATACTTTTAAAGTTGTCGACGGGCCAACAGGCCCAAAGGGTGTTTACGATCTTCTGGCAGAACATTGCATTCCAATATTCGAGGGTAAAATTGAGGGTGAGACTGTACTACAGGGACATATGGGTTCGAACAGAGTCGCTTATGATATTTCAATCTGGTTACCTGGTGTGCTGAGAGTCGACCCCTGGCCCGATCCGAGTCTTACTCAATTTGAATGGTATGTGCCAATTGATGAAAGCAGACATTTCTATATTCAGACCCTGGGACGGTCAATCAATGTTCCTGAAGACGAAGCTATATTTGACGAGGAGTTTGAGAATAAATGGAAAGATCTGGCTTTAGCTGGTTTCAATGATGATGATATCTGGGCGCGGGAAGCACAACAGGAATTCTATAAACATGATGAGGCCTGGTATAAAGAACAGTTATTTGAACCCGACCGGAATATCAGTAAGTGGCGACAGCTTGCCAGTCGACATCATCGCGGTATACAACGATACGAAAATCTATTCTAGGCAGTCCAGATGAATTTGTGTCGGTCCAGAAAATAACTCTCGAAAATATTTTAATCTTCTATTACCTGCCAGCACGATATATTTGTAATATTCCCACCGTCAGCAAAGGCAATATATAAACCGCAAGTATTAAATAGGTTAAGGTTCCATAACCTTTTCCGATCATATCTATCAATCCGATCGTGGTTGCCAGGTAGATTGATGAAATAAGCAATACTGTAGCAACCATGACACGCTGAAACTGAGACATTTCCTTCGCTTGTTCGCGCCGCATATTCGCGATCCTTTCATTTAAAGAGTGCACAAGAGCAACACCAGTTTCAATATAGGTGCCAAAAATTATGATCTTGAACACTAACGCGAACGCTGGAATATTGAGTGCTCCTAATAATGCAATTAATGGTACTTCCTGTTCCAGTACCTGAGGGTGTTGGCTGAGTAAAACGATGTAAAAAAGTATAGCCGGGACCATCGCAATTGGACCTGCGAATACACCCGCCCACAAGGATTCTCTTCTTGTCTGTATATGTTTTATACCAAAAAATATGGCGGGCGCTGCCGCCAGATTGATACCGCTATACTTGAGTGCACTATTCCAGTCAGGACTAATAACCGAATCCTTTTCAATAACAATTGCCACATCATTACCAAGCGTTTGCATAGCCATTAGAAAAAGTGAAATATAGGCTGCATATAACACAAAGGACCAAAGGGATATAATTTTCTCAATTAACGAGGTACCGTAAAATGCCAGTATGCCGATACAAAGCATCATAATCATGGTACCCACATAATCGGGTAGAGACGACATTTCCGAAAAAATTATGCCGGCTGCTGCACCAATAATAGCAAGCGCAAGCATGGCGATAGCCATGAACGAAAACTCAAAAAGAATCCAGCCTTTTCCTAACAGGGCCTTGAAAAATGTCCGATAATCATAAGCCTTATGTATTCGAGCAAATTCAAAAGTTAGTCCGAGGACCACACTCCACAAAATCATTGTAACAATCATACTACTCAGTCCACGAAGTGGACCATTACTCATAAAAAATTCAACCAGCTCACGGCCAGTAGAATAACCCCCACTAATAATGATCGACTGGAAAAGAAAACCAGGGAGAAGGTAGCGTTTGAAAATACTATTCATTTTAGTATGAGTCCGGTTGACACTTTGTCTCTCCGCTTGATTATCATTATTTTGCCGCCTTGTCATTGGCACTTTAATAGAAAACACTAAATAACACGACTACATAATTGGCAACCGATACAGATGATAGATATTATGTCAGGCCTATGTTACCAGTAAGGAAAAGCTTCACTACCGACAATAGCCTGATTGTCTGCAGGAACCTCGTTGTATGCGTGATTTTTTTTACCGTGTCTCCACTTATAGCGGATGAATCAACTGAAACATATCTCAATAATCTTTCAGCAGCAATACAGCTAAGTGAATCTGCTAAACAGGCTACTCAACTTCGCAATTATAAAATCGCCGCGGATGATCTGCAGGCTGCTATAAAATTACTTGATGGTTACGTAGAAAACTCCTCCAACGACTTTTACCCATCTTTGTTTTGTAAACTCGGTAAAGTCCGAATTGAACAGGGACTTTGGCCAGCTGCTGAAAACGCTTTAGTGAGATGTCTACGGCTCGTAGATCATATTAATGAAAGCCAGTTGCGAGCAGTGGCATTGGCAGATCTTGGTCAGAATGCTTTCAAAAAAGGTGAATTGGACAAAGCCAAATCATATTTGAATAAAGCCATCGAGCTTGCCACTAAAAATGGTGATCTGTCTACACAGGCATTTGCCCATTTGTGGCTCGGTGCAATATCTGCTTTGCGCGGAAATTTTGAACATGCAGAAACCGAATTGCTTGAAGCCGTCGGGATAGCAAAAAAGGCCAACGATCCTTCGACTGAAGGGCGGGCACGAAATATCCTGGGTGAAAACTCCCGTCTTCATGGCCAATACGATAATGCTATCCGTCACTATCAGGAAGCTTTGGCAATATACCAGTCAATTAACGAACGCTTTGGTATGACTATGGTGATCCATAACCTTGGTCATGTAAGAACGATGATGGGCGATACTGAAACCGCTCTTCAGCATTATGATGAATCACTGCGCATGGCCATCGATATACAGGCGATCCCTGCAGCACTGGAAATACTGGCGGCACTCGCCGGGATCGCAACAGATAGAGAAGATTTTGATCAGGCACTGGATTTATTAGGTGTCGTATTTGCACACCCTGCTTCACCGAAGGAAGCACTACATATGTTTGCCGAGCCGCTACTGGCCCGTCTCCAAAATAAACTCCCGGCTGATACTGTTGAAGCGGGTCTCGCCCGTGGCGGTGCGCTCAATTTTGATGAGCTGGTAAAACGATTGTTAGATAAACAGAAATAATCTGAACAATAAAGCCGCGAAACTTTAACTACTATTCCTTATTAGCCTTAAGATAGCGATCGTAAGGTGCAAGAAACGCAAACAGAATAATCGCACTGATCATTAGTCCAATTGATATGTAATGTATTTGGGTATAATCACCGTAGGTGACAAACGATCGTCCAAATACAGCCGGACCCGCGCCGGTTCCCAGTATATAAAAACTGAAGACACAGCTGAAAATCGAGGCAAAATTACGCATACCGAAATAACGACTTACCATGTAGGCCATCAGGTCACCTTCCGTACCCAGACCAAAGCCAATAAGGACTGCGGCAAGAAAATATAGCGGAAGAGAGTTGGTAAATAAAATAAGTACAATGCTCAATGCGGCGAGACTGAATACAACCATAGCCAGTCGTGGTGCAAACAGGTAATCAAGTAAATAGCCGACTATCAACCTCGCACCACCCATGCTTAAACCTACGGATGAGGCTACCAGCGCCGCCGTTGAGGGTTCAATTCCTCTATCAATTAATAAAGGCACCAGGTGAATCAGCGTTCCCTGCAATGCAAAGGCAAGTGCGGCAACTATATAAACCATTAACCAGAATGTCGGCGTGCGCATTGCCTGTTTTAAACTCAGGCTGGGAGATGTTTCGGACTCCGCGTCTTCGTTTGCATTGTCGTGTTCATCTCCATCCACCTGTAGACCTACGTCACCGGGTTTATCGATAATAAGAAAGAGCACAGAGGGCAAGGCGACAACAAACATAAACAGACCAATAGCATAATACCCGGCTTTCCAACCTCCAGCATTAACTGCCATATCAGTAATAAAGGGTGCAACGGCAAAACCCAATCCCATACCACAGGCATTAATACCAATAAACATGCCCCGGCGTCGATCAAACCAACTTGCTATTACACGTGCGTAACCACTTGTATTGGTGGGGCCACCTACAATGGCTGCAAGAATTAACATCGTATAGAACAGAGGCAAGCTAGCCACATAAAGCGGCCCTGTTGCCACCACCAGAATTGACGAGACTACCGAAACAATTAGTACTCGCCGGGCACCGAACTTATCTATCAGAAAACCCGAAGTAAGAAGACCAATAATGATGCCGAAGGTAATAAGCGTCGCGCCATAAGAAATTTCATCACGACCCCAACCAAATTCTTCTGACAGTGGTTTTACCAACACACCAATACTGGTAAACATCATGGAACCTGAGCTTCCCATCATGCCCAGGAAACATCCCAGTACAACGGTAGAGCCAAAGAACATGGGGAAACGTTTCTTGTCGGCAGTCATAATATATTTATCATCTCTTAATAAGGAGCTTAGTCAGTTTCCGGCCAGCCGCGCACAGAAACTCTGTGCATGATACGTTGTTCCTGTTTTGAGTTTGCTCTTGTTAACACTTCCGCAGAATGCAACAACTGGGCATTGTCCCATATTACAAGATCATTTAGCTGGTATTGATGTCGATAAACAAACTTGTCCTGTGTCGCAAATTCTCCAATTTCAAGATACAGCTTCATTGCTTCAACGGCTTCCATATCAACAATGCCGATGCCTGTATCCGCTGCACCGTAGAGCGCTGTTTTTCCAGTCACTGGGTGTTTGCGTATAAGGGAATGAAGTATTTCAGGCATTGAGCCGTCTGTTCTGCCTTCATAGCAATGAATAACCACCCTTTCCCTAATTTTTTCTTCTAACTCTATCGGTAATGCCTGATAGGCAAGGATCTGATTTGCAAATAAAGTACCTCCTCCTGATGGTGGTACTGCAACTGCATGTAACATGGTAAAGCTGGCAGGTTCATTCGTATGAATCAGATCAGTATGCCAATGAGCGCCTCCGTTTAATTGTCTGTCATCTCTATCATCGGCATTAGAGAGTGACATAACAGTGGACAATCCATTTAGTCGCAGGTTTTCTTCATTATGTTCAACCGGACTACCAAATCGCGCACCGAAATTCGCCAATTCTTCTGGCTGAATTTGCTGATCTCTTATACAAACAACTCCATGTTCGTAAAGTAAAGATACAATTTTAGAAATATCATCATCATGAAGATCGTGACTAACATCAATGCCACTTACTTGAACACCTGACTTATCGGACAACTTGCTGATATTCACGAAAGTAAACTTTTATAATTTTGGTATTAAAAGAGACAGATATTTATATATTGCTGATTAAGATGCAATTGGCAGATACGGCATCTTATATTTGTGTGGGATTAATCGCCACCCCGTCCAGGCAATTAGCGAAGAGGAAGCTCTGGGTAGGTATTTTTATGTGGCAGTAGGGAAATGGGCTGTTTTATTCTTCAGCAAGCATTCGCCCAATGATTTTCCTAGCTTGTATAGCAGATTTATCCGATTCCAGAAGCACCGGTCGATGCTCCATCAAGTCATCGACACCAAATTCTGTCAGAAAGTTCTGTTGTGCACGTAATGCCGTGTTCAAGAATAAAGTTGCCTGGTGCGTGCCAGTGTGTATCAAGCCAAAAATCCACCCATAACCGTCATAACATACTGAATAATATATAATATTGTAACAAGCACTTTCTTCGTCATTATTGATACTTGTTGTAAGGGCACAGTAAGGACAAACGTTAAATTTGGAAATAGTTAGCAATCAACTTACTCATTATATATTGGTCTTTATTCAACACTTTAAACTAACCGAATTGGGAGTCGAGAGAGGGATTCGCACTTGTAAGGTAAACTACTAATTAAATAGTATTTTTATTATTAGTCCGAAAATGTTGCCCCCATACTTGTCCCCGAATGTTACCGTATTCATAACTATCGCCATGGACAAGCTACTTGAAAGATTAAATTTCCTATCTCTCAGCCACCAAATTGGCGGTTGTTTGCGCTTTAGTCCGGGGGTATGTTAAGTGATACCTTCAGCTTTCCAGAGTTCGTCTACACGTGCTTCAATTTCAGGTACAGTCAGAACACGATCCATGATTGATAAGCCAATTGGTTTTGTGCAGTCCACACCCATAAAATCTCTTACATTTAAAGGCATTTCGGGATAACCATCGTAAACACCAAGTTTTGAATTTTTTCCGATGATACCCTGGGCCATTGGTTCCAGCACCATACCGACGACGTTAGGAATAATCATCAAATCCCGACTAGGTAAAAATCTATGTGCCAGGGCCCAGTTACGTTCATGGGGATCCTGTATATCAACATCGTCATCATAAACAAAAACATGTTTACAAAAACCCTGTAGAGCTGTGTAGGCTCGCATCATCGCCAGCTTAGGTTCTCCAATGCGACCTTTTTTTATGGAAAGGTGAACAGTAAAGCCGATACCTGCGGCGGGATCGATGTACAAATCTACCAGATTGGGTAATACCGCCTTCACATCACGATAAACATGAA
>JABHFC010000254.1 GCA_018676275.1 Gammaproteobacteria bacterium
AAACTATAAAAGAAGCTATCATTAAATTGACTTATGCGAACCAATGATAATATGAACACCAACCTCCGGCTACAGCCGTAGTACAACGACCAAGTACATGTGTCCTATATGAATGATCTGGTATGAATTGTAATATAATATTTGCAGAAGCGATACTAGACTATTTGAGCGCTTATTAGCCAGACTAACGCAAGATTACAAGCCATTAAGAATTTTGAACGAAAAACGAAAACACCAACGTGTTAAAGAATCAGCTGTAATTTCAGTTAAGGTTCTTTCTGCCCCGGATATACCTGCACTGGAAGGAAAAAGCTTTTCCTGTCGTACTACAGATGTTGCTATAGAGGGGCTCTCTCTGCTGACAGATATTCGAGTGCCTGTCGGTGCTTATTTAGAATTGGATATCATTTTGTCAGGAGACTCTCAACAATATCGGCACACAGGTAATGTGATTTGGTCAAATGTAGTGGCATCAACAAATAATGATGCACGGGCAGAACAATATCACTCAGGAATTAAACTTAATATAGAGTCAAACTCTCAACAGGATTGCTGGTGTAAAGCAATAAATCGCTTACTCATGGAATATGGCTTGCCGGAGTGAAAAATAATTTAGATACAATTCGTTAGGGTTCTCTATATCAGAGTTTGTTTTTCTTAATACCCAGCTACATCTTGGTTGCTTGCTTTAATGCCTTCCATCTTCAAAGCTTTTGTTAGCTTTGTCTATTATGTCATTTTTATTTTGCATCCATGACTCATAATCTTTATCCATTGTCGCTATATGTTCACTCAACCAACTCTCCATGAAATTGTAAAGTAATAAGGAATTGAACGATTTAGCATTCTTTTTATAGCCATCAATTAGTTCTTCTACCTGTGCTTTTAAAAGTCCATGTGCCCGCTTGTGGTTATTCAATCCCGGGTAACCACAGACTTCCATTAATAATTCTTCCCGATCAAAATGATATTCTGTATATGACATTAGCTCATAAATAACAGATTTGATAGCGCCTTGCTCCTCAGCTGTCTCAGAGTTATTGATCTCTAACACTTCATTAAGTAGACCCAGTAGTATTTTGTGATCTTCATCAATAACTTTGACTCCGACGGAATAACTATCTTCCCATTTCCAGATGTCAGATTTTATTTTTTCCATGTTTTTTTCATCTCAAATAATAATAATTTAAACCGCTACCACTTTGATTGTACTATTTTCCATTAATCCGTTAACGACAGCATTGTACCATTTGGCGTCTGGATATTTCATTTGCCAGTGTACCGTCATGATAATGACTTTGTAAGGATGATTTTTTCAGTATGAGCATGTTCTAATGCGTCCTTCAGTTCAAAAATAAAGTGACTGAAATCAATTAAATGCAGGTTAATTTCACATCCGGACATAACATAACTAATTAAGCTTGATTGACCCGTCGTAGTTTTTTAAGCAGGCTTACCCGGATAAAAATGATAGCTTTTGCTTTTAAGGGAAATATTCAATTTTGTTAGTATTCGTCCAGGTCAGGTATTTTTTCATTACATTCTGAAACCGCTGACTTTCTTCAATGTGTGACAACCACTGTTTCGTTTCATGATAGGGACTGTTAAGAAACCAGTCATAATCAACTCGGGAAAACTGGCGAATAAAAGGAAATATGGCAATATCAGCAAGTGATAATTTATTAGCCACCAGACCTGAACCATTATTAACCTGCAGGTGTTCTTCTAGATTAAGCAGGAAAGCCTCTGCCTGTTTACGATAATATTCCTGAGAATGTTCCGGGTAGCGGTTAAAGTATTTATAACGATCAAGGTTCTGTTTGAATTCCCCGTCATTACACTTTATTAGTAATTGTGTTTCATCTTCATTTACATTTAGCCAGTGTTCGGGGTCAGATTGTTGTAAGGCCCAATGCATTACATCCAAACTTTCATCGATAACTTGTCCATCGTCAAGTTGCAGAACCGGCACTGTACCTTTGGCTGATATTGCCAGCATCTCTGCAGGCTTATCACTCAATACGACTTCACGTAGTTCACACTTTATATTTGCTGCCGCTAAGGCTATTCTGCCACGTATGGCATAAGGACAACGCCGGAATGAATACAAGATCGGATGGCCTGACATCAGGATTTAGTTACAAAATCTTCAAATTCTTCTGCACTTATTGCGGGGCCAAAATAAAAGCCCTGGGCTTCATCACAATTCATATTGCGTAGTAAATCATACTGAGCCTGTGTTTCGACTCCTTCTGAAATAACAGTAAGATTAAGACTATGCGCCAGTGCTATTATTGCCTTAACTATAGAAACACTATCTTTATTTTCTGTGATGTTTTTTATAAAAGAGCGATCTATTTTTACCTTGTCTATAGGGAACTGCTGCAGGTAAGAAAGAGATGAATATCCTGTTCCGAAATCGTCAATAGCAATCACTACACCCAGCTTCTTTAAATTCTCCAAAGCCTCAATCGTTTTTTTGAAATTTTCAATAGTTATGCTTTCAGTAATCTCCAGCTCCAGATACTTTGGAAGCATATTTGTTTCTTCCAGGATAATTTTTATATTATTGTATAGGTCAATCTGTCGAAACTGATCTGCAGAAAGATTCACAGCCATAGTGATTTTAAAAACACCTTTATCACGCCATATCATATTTTGTAAACAAGCCGTTTTTAACACCCAATACCCTATAGTAGCGATCATACCTGTCTCTTCGGCTAACGATATAAATGCGTCTGGTTGTAATACTCCTAACTTAGGATGTTTCCATCGTAATAATGCTTCTGCACCGATCACATTTCCTGATTCACAGCATATTTTGGGTTGATATAATAAATCCAGTTCATTTCTCTCAATTGCATGTCTTAAATGGTTTTCCAGATCTAATAGTTCGAGTGTGTTTTCATTTTGTTCCTTATTATAGAACTTGTAACAATCACGTCCTGCATTCTTAGCGTTATACATAGCAGTATCAGCATTTTTCAATAAATCACTCGAATTATCTCCATCTCGTGGATAAAGCGCTATACCGATACTTGGTGTTATATAAATTTCACGATGACCCAATCGAAACGGTTTTCTCATATTTCGTAATATCCTGTGAGAAAGCTTAATCGCCCTTCTACTCACTGCTTCTTCGCTTTCTGTTTCTGACATGATAACCACGAACTCGTCCCCACCTAATCTGGCTATTGCTTCTGATCTTCGTACACAATTCCGAAGCATTTCCCCCATTTGGATAAGTACTTTATCCCCTGCCATATGACCAAGTGAATCATTAATATTTTTAAACCGATCAAGATCTATGAACAGAACAGCCATATTGGAACCATTTCTTCTTGCCAATTCCAATTCCTGTTCTAATCTATTCTTGAAATACAGACGGTTTGGTAGTTGGGTGAGTAAATCATAATGTGCTTGTTGAAATAGTTTTTCTTCCCACGCAGCGTTTGATAAAGCAACGGCGACCCTGTCTGCCATTTCTCTCAACTGCAATAATTTACTTTCATCAAAGTCCAATTTTTTGTCAGAACTAATACATATAAATGCGGACAACTCCTTTTTTGTATGGACAGGATAAATCAAAAATGATTTGTCCCCCTTTTCAATTAAGGCCTTTGTATAAACCTTTTCATAAAACTCATCCAGCAACATGTAATTTTTACAATCTATCAGCTCAGTCAACTCTGCCATGCCGATGGTAATATTTCTTTTTTCTATACTGCCATTTTCTGCATCCTTATTGACATGTAGTATTAAGGAGCCATTTTCAAAATCTTCAATCGTTATCACACAAACATGGTTTGCTTCTACAAGATTCTGTAAATGCCTGATTACCGTTTCAATGATATAACTTCTATCAAGAGTCGAAAGTATCTGCCTGTCTATATCAGCTAATGCATTTGTCATGCGAAACTGATCATCAACACGTGCTGTCATCTCGTTAAAAGAATCTGCCAACTCCTCGAACTCATCTCCACTATCTATTTTCACTGGATTATCAAATTCGCCTCGGGAGATCCTTTCAGTCCCTTTAATTAATTTCTCAAGAGGCCCAAGTGATTTTTTAATTAGAGTTATACTTAATAATGCTACTAACAGACCCGTGATAATCAGCGCTTGCGGAAAAATATTTTTAAAGTTTTTAAACGATGCCTGCATTGTTTCTTTAGGTCTTGCCATTGCCACCGTAATATCATCAGACAAGAAATGGGCTTTAAGGAAAATGCTCCACATATATATTGCATATTCAGTATCATTTATTTGCCAATAATTAAAATTGTCTTCTGACCCTTTTTCTATCTCAGCAAATATTGATCCCTGATCTTCGCCAATATAGGCTGAGCAATACAATATAAAGTCAAATTTATCCAAAGCACAAAATATATCAGGCTCATCAATTCCTTGCTCCCACATATATAATTCATTGACTATGCCTACTATATACCTGGGGTTTTCATTATTAACATCCAGAGACTGAATTAAAATAACAGTTGCGGATTTATTTGCTCGTGGTTGAAACTGGATTAGAGTCTTATTTTGAAGCAAGTGTTCTTTTTCCTTATCGCTGAATTTAATTGGTTCTTCAGGATTACCGAATAATGAAAAAATCTCTGCTTCAGAGTTTATGATGTAGATAGAACTGAATATTGATCTCAACCATTCATCTTCAGCCATACTAATTCTGCTGGAAGATGATTCAAGGATATTTGATATCAATTTCAGGTTCGTTTCTAATGACAGGAATCTATCAAAAATGGTCAGACCTAAGGCTCTGCTCTCTCTATATACCTGACGCTTCGATTCTTTATCTAGCTGCTCAGAGATCTGTATAAATGAAATAAATGAAATGGTTAACAAAGGAATAAAGGCCGAGAGAACAAACATCCCAAATATGCGTTTGGATACGCGACTTCTTAACGATTTTATTTCAAATGCCACTAGTAATCTGTTGCCAAGCCAACAAACTGTCCATTTCTTCCTCTAACAATGTCATCTTTGCTGGAATTGCCAGTTAAAGGAGAAACACTTTTCCCGTCTGGTCCCATACTGTAAAGATCGTAATCTGAATTTATAGGAACAAGATTTTTGTCCTTACGTAATTTTCCTTTTCCTTTAAATTTGCCCCCGTCTATTCTCAAGTATTCATAGGGATTGCCCCATGGGTCCAGGGGTATTTCACCATATACTTCGATTAGTGTATCAGGGTAAAAACCATTGTCCTTATAGAAATCATTAATCTTTAGTTCAATTTCCTTTACTTTGTCAACAACGGAATCTGATTTACCAGTGTCAACCATGTTGATATAGGCTGGACGGATCATACCAAACATCAAGCCTGCAATTAGTAGCACGAGGGCTACTTCGACTAGTGAATATGCACGATTTCTTTTTATTTTTCCCATCGTAAAACACAAGTAGTAAGCTTGCTTGCATAGATATTTACATATTAAATTTTGTTTTCAAAAGATGCTCCAATATGGGTCTGATTTCTTTTTTCTGCTAGTTTGACCTGTTTCTGACGTTCTGTCACTGCTGCACGCTTAGACGCAGTCAGACTGTGATAGCAGTGAGGACATGAAACGCCCTCTTCGTATTTGTTTGAGTTCATTTGTTCAGGTGAAACCGGTCTGCGACAGGCATAACATTGCGCATAGATTCCCGGCGCAAGCTCATGATTTACTGCAACACGACCATCAAATACAAAACATTCTCCCTCCCACAAACTATCTGCTTGCTCAATATCCTCGAGGTATTTAAGAATGCCGCCATCCAATTGGTAAACTTCTTCGAATCCTTTTTCCAATAAGTAGGCAGATGCCTTTTCACAACGTATCCCACCCGTGCAAAACATAGCTACCCTCTTTTGTTTTTCCGGGTCCAGCTTACTATCAACATATTCAGGGAAATCTCTGAATGTTTCCGTTTCAGGAGAGAGAGCATTTTTGAATGTACCAATATCTACTTCATATTGATTACGAGTATCAATGAGAAGCACCTCAGGATCAGAAATAACAGTATTCCAGTCTTCGGGTTTAACGCGTGTGCCAGTAAGTTCTTCAGGAACGATAGTCGCCACACCCATGCTGACTATTTCTTTTTTCAGTTTGACTTTCATTCGATGAAAGGGGATCTCATCAGCAGCCGATTCTTTACATTCCATAGCGGTGAAACGTATATCTTGTTCCAGGTAAATCAATAAATTATCAATCCCGGAACGATCACCTGCGATGGTGCCGTTAATACCCTCTTCCGCCAGCAAAATCGTGCCAAATAAATTCAGTTTCTTACAGTATTCAAGTAATGGTGTTTTCAGCTCAATGTAATCTGGCAAATGTACAAACTTGTACAATGCCAGAACTACTACATTATTTGACTCATTCTGTTTAGCTTTGCTATCTACCATTTTTATAACCCATATTTATGCGCTGAGCTGAAAAGAATCCAGCTGTTCCTGACAATCTAACCATTGCTCTTCATAATCGAACAACTTAGCTTTAATACTTCCCCGCTGTTTCAGAATACTTTGCAATTCCAATTTGTTTTCATCCTGATAAATTTCGTTACCTGAAAGTTGTTCTTCAATTTCTTTTAATGCTGCCTGCTGTGTCTTAATTTCATTTTCAAGCTTCTTTAATCTTTTTTTCAGGGGACTTAACTGTTCACGCTTTGCTGCCGCTTCCTGCCTTTGCTCCTTTGCAGCTGGTTTTGTTTTGCTCTCGACTACAACTGAGTTGCTTTGTTTATCAGCACTGGATAAGAGCTGTTGATAATCAGCCAGGTCACCATCAAATGAAGTTAGCGTATTATTATTAATCAACCAGAATTCATTAACGCAATTTCGCAATAAATGGCGATCATGAGATACAACTATCATTGCGCCTTTGTAGGCCTGCAATGCTAATGTCAGTGCATGGCGCATTTCAAGATCAAGATGGTTTGTCGGCTCATCCATTAACAAAAGATTCGGTTTTTGCCAGGCCACAATAGCCAATGCTAATCTAGCCTTTTCACCACCACTAAAAGGCCTGACGGCTTCGAGCGCTTTATCCCCCTGAAAATTAAACCCGCCAAGATAATTTCGTATCTCCTGCTCTGTTGCCTTTGGTGTCAAACGTCTAAGTTGTACTAAAGGACTCGCATCCAGATCCAGCGCTTCCATCTGATGCTGAGCAAAATAACCTATTCTCAGGTGCTCACCTTCTACACGTTCGCCACCACTCAGGGCAATTTCTCCCATAAGCGTTTTTATCAAGGTCGATTTACCGGCACCATTAGCACCAAGTAAGCCGATACAGGAACCCGGATGCAAACTGAGTTTTACCTTTTCGAGTATTACATCCTCTCCATAGGCAATACTCGCATCACTTAGACTAATTAAAGGATCAGATAATTTTGGCGCATCTGGTATACGAAAGTTAAAAGGGGAATCTACATGAGCGGCTGCAATCTCCTGCATTCTGTCCAGTTCTTTCAAGCGACTTTGCGCCTGCCTTGCCTTTGTTGCCTTGGCCCGAAAGCGGGTTACAAAACGTTCAATTTCCTTGATACGCAGTTGTTGTTTTTCAAACAGGACTTGCTGTTGTGCCAGGCTTTCTGCACGTTGATGTTCGAAGGCACTGTAGTTTCCACGATAAAGGTTTAACTTTTTATGTTCGATATGAACAATGTGCTGAACCACAGAATCAAGAAAATCCCTGTCATGTGAAATCAGTAATAAGCTGCCGGGAAATCTTTTCAGCCACTGCTCAAGCCAGATAGTCGCATCCAGATCCAGGTGATTGGTCGGTTCATCCAGTAGTAAAATATCACCCGGGTTCATTAGAACCTGGGCCAGGTTTAAGCGAATTCGCCAGCCGCCGGAAAATGCCTGCACTGATCGCTGACAATCCTCCTGCGTAAAACCCAGACCATGTAACAACTGCTCTGCGCGATAGTGAGCGTTATAACCATCGATGTTGTGTAATGTCTCATGCAGTTTGCCAATCTTATCGTGATCGTGCTGCTCTTCTGCAACTTGTAAGGCCTTCTCTGCCTGACGCAATTTCTGATCACCATCGATCACATATTCAACCGCTGCAATATCTTTGTAATCGACTTCCTGTGCCATGTGCGCGATGCCTGCCTTTGCCGGAATTTGAACATTCCCGCTTTCGACACTTAACTCGCCGAGTATCAGCTTGAACAGACTTGTTTTACCCGTACCATTCGCACCTGTTACACCGATGTGCTGACCCGAAAAAATAGCCAGACTGCTGTCATTTAACAGGTAATTACCGCTTCTTTGTAAACTTATTTTTTCCAGACTAATCATCGGCGCGGATTTTATCAGTAACACCCGGGAAGTGATATCTCGCTAATCAGCATTTCAGCCCCTTTTATTCACAAAGTCTCTTCCTGGCGTTTTAGTTCTCGAAATAGTCCGTATTCCCACTGTCGTAATGCCAATACAATAGTTGTTCCATGTCGGTCATCCAGTTCAAGCGACGCATCATCGCCGTTTAATTCATTGAACTCCTGCGATAATTTTTCCAGTTTTCTTTGTAATATTGATACAGACTCATGCGCTAACATCCCATTCAATACGATAAGCCTTTCATTTTGCTTATCGAAACGTGAATCGAAAAAATCTGACTCCACTTTGCTTTGATAATAACGCTGTATAGGACCGTTTTCTCTCCAGCTAAAATTAGCTGCAATAAGTAACTTGTAGCGATTCTCGGGCAACAGTTCTATTATTTTCAATCGATCAAGTTTCACCAGCTTACTAGTACATTCTGCTTCGCTAATAGCGTAGTGAGCGATGATTTCTCTAAATTTCCAGGAATTCAGGATACAAACCGTAACCAGTAACAAAGTTGTATCCCTGGCAATTTCCTCCTCCTCATGTTCACCAAGAACGGTGATTTTGCGTGTTTCCTCCCCCATAAGCCTGACCAGGTCAGAAATCTCCAAATTCAACATCTGGCATATCTGGTCAAGACGTTGAAGTGAAAAGCTTTTTTGCGAAAACAACCTTTTCACACTGGCTTCTGTTAAATCAAGTTTTCTGGCAACATCAGCATAGTTCTTACCATGTGATTTCAGCGTTCTTTTCAGTGTATTTACTAAAGGAGTTGTTTGAGCCATAGCAGGATCCCGATTTAAACCATAAGTAGCATATATTAATACTTATGGTCGTTACTTTCAGTACTTTTACGATAATGGTTACGATATAGGTGACTTGCATACTAGACTTGGCCCCAGTAGTACGAAGCATGACAACAAATAAAAAAAGGTAAAAGATATGGGCAGGCTGTTCAAACTACAGGGTTTTCTCGCGTACACCTCGATGATATTTCTGAATGCTTTTGTCGATTTGGGACATAAGATTGTTATTCAAAACACTGTCTTGAAAATCTACGATGGTCAGACCCAGATCATTCTAATTGCGATAGTAAATGCCTTAATTCTTATTCCATTTATTCTTCTATTTAGTCCGGCCGGTTTCCTTTCAGATAAGTATCCAAAGAATTTTGTAATGCGCTTAAGTGCCTGGGCTGCGGTCGTTTGTACTATTTTAATCACACTTTTCTATTATCTCGGTTGGTTTTGGCCAGCTTTTACAATGACTTTTTTACTGGCAATGCAAAGTGCATTTTATTCACCTGCCAAGTATGGCTATATAAAGGAACTGGTTGGAAAGGATAAGCTGACTGTCGCTAATGGTGTGGTACAGGCAACGACGACGATTGCCATCTTATCGGGGATTTTCATCTACTCCGTTTTATTTGAACAGCGCTTATCGGGCGTTGATTATGCTTCCAAGTCAGATGTGCTAAAAGCTATTGCTCCGTTAGGCTGGTTTTTGATCCTGAATGCTTTAATTGAGCTTGGCACTTCCTACATGCTACCGCAAAAACACGCTGTCGATGAATCCATGAACTTCGATATTGAACAGTACAAAAGTGGCTCTTACCTGCGTAACAACCTGAATACGGTACTTAAGCATGAGATTATTTTGCTTTCGATAATTGGCCTGTCTATTTTCTGGGCTATCTCGCAGGTGATGATTGCTGCCTTCCCTGTTTATGCTGAAGAAACCATGCTGATGAGTAATACCGCCGTTATCCAGGGAATGATGGCCTGTGCCGGTATAGGTATTATGATCGGCTCTCTTATTGCTGGTCGAATATCCAAAAATCATATTGAAACAGGCATGATCCCAATTGGTTCTTTTGGGGTGGCAGCAACCTTGATGATTTTGCCTTCCCTTGAAAGTACCACCCTGCTCATTTTGAATTTTATTGCCCTGGGTATATTTGGCGGCTTATTTATTATTCCACTTAATGCCCTGATCCAGTTTCATGCTGGCGAACATAAGTTGGGACGTGTACTGGCGGCAAATAACCTGATTCAAAATGTAGTCATGCTCAGTTTTCTTGGCTTGACCGTGGTATTTGCCTATTTTGGTATTGGTAGTACCGGGCTGTTTGCGATTCTTTCTATAGTTGCGGTGGGTGGCGCTCTATTCACAATTTACAAATTGCCCCAGTCCCTTGTGCGTTTCATTGTTAGTTTTGTTATCGGCAGAAAATACAGCCTGGAAGTTTTAGGCCTGAAGCATATGCCGGAAAGTGGTGGCGTTTTACTATTAGGTAATCACATAAGCTGGATTGACTGGGCGATTGTACAAATGGCATCCCCTCGCCCTGTGCGTTTTGTAATGGAAAGAAGTATTTATGAACGCTGGTACTTGAAAAGGTTTCTCGACTTCTTTGGTGTTGTACCTATTTCTCGTGGTTCCAGTAAAACTGCACTTTCAAGCATCACACAATTACTCAACGAAGGGGAAGTCGTTTGCTTATTCCCCGAAGGTACCATAAGTCGTTCGGGACAGCTGGCAGAGTTTCAGCGTGGTTATGAAAAAGCTGCTGCAGAAGCAAGCGGTATAATACTACCTTTCTATCTGAGAGGTTTATGGGGTAGCTGGTTTTCAAGATCAAGTGACAAATTGAAAAGCATTCGTGGTAATGGAGTTAAACGCGACATTATTGTGTCCTTTGGTGCACCACTGCCCATTGACACTTCCGTAGAAAATCTGAAGAAACATATTTTTGAATTGTCGGTTGATTCATGGGAGCGTTACACTCAAACACTGGAAAGTTTACCGTATGAATGGTTGGCGACGGTGAAGCGCATGGGTTCTGAACCTGCCGTGGTAGACACACTTGGCGATGCGCTTTCCTTTAATAAGTTTGCAGCAGTAACTATTTGCTTCGCCAGACTGTTTCATAAAAATAGCTCTGAACAAAATATTGGTTTGTTACTGCCAACTACCAGCGCCGGTGTTATTGCCAATATGGCCACATTGCTTTGCGGTAAAACTGTAGTCAATTTGAATTTTTCCGCCAGTATAGAAGCACTGAAGGCTGCCACTAAAAAAGCTGAATTAAATAGTATTTATACCTCCCGAAAGTTTTTACAAAAGCTTGAGAAAAAAGGCATCGAATTCGATTCGGTATTCCAGGGTGTCAATATCTACTATATGGAAGATTTGAAAACTCAAATTAATCCTGGCAGAGTGATTGTCAATTTACTCTGTATCAGAATGCTTCCAACATGGATTTTGAAACGCTTATTCAGCAAGTCGGTAAGGCTGAATGATACTGCAGCCATTCTTTTTTCGAGTGGTAGCGAAGGTGAACCAAAAGGCGTGATGTTAACGCATCGCAATATTATGGCTAATCTTAAGCAGATATCAGATGTTCTCAATACTGAAGATTCGGATGTAATAATGGCAACTCTTCCCCTATTTCATGCTTTTGGTTTGACTGTGACCACTTTCATGCCATTGATTGAAGGTATTCCTATCGTTTGTCACCCGGATCCAACAGATGCAGTGAATATTGCCAAAGCAATCACAAAATATCGGGCAACAATCTTTTGCGGAACCTCAACTTTCCTACGGCTTTATATAAAAAATAACAGGGTCCATCCTTTAATGCTGGAGTCCTTGCGAATCGTTGTCGCTGGCGCCGAGAAACTGAGTCCTGATGTGCGTGAAGCATTCAAGCTGAAGTTCAATAAAGATATTTATGAGGGTTATGGCGCTACAGAAACTACACCCGTAGCCAGCGTAAATATTCCTGACCAACTTGATTCAAATTACTGGAGAGTTCAGTTGGGTTCCAAGCTGGGTACGGTTGGTATGCCTTTACCTGGCACCAGTTTTAGAATTGTTGATCCGGATTCATTGCAGGAACTTCCTGTCAATGAAGACGGTTTAATATTAATAGGTGGTTCACAGGTAATGCTGGGATACCTTGATGATAAAGCAAAAACTGACGAAGTAATCGTTATGCTCGACGACAAGCGTTGGTATAAGACCGGTGATAAAGGTCATCTCGATGAAAATGGCTTTTTGACTATCGTTGATCGCTATTCCAGATTTGCCAAAGTTGGTGGGGAAATGATCAGCCTTACATCGGTAGAAGAAAAGATCCGTCATGTACTGGGAAAACCGGAGCTTGAGTTGGTGGCAATGAATGTTCCTGACAAGAAGAAAGGTGAAAAAATTGTTTTACTGCTTGCAGAAGAGACCAGCATGGATGAACTGAGAAAATCATTGCTCGATGATAATACAAGTCCATTAATGATCCCTTCTGAAATTGTAATAGATTCAAATATTCCAATACTGGGTAGCGGAAAAACAGACTTTAAAGCAGCACGGGAACTTATTCTGAATGCTATTCAATAAGACTATATACCGAACAGCTATTCTTTGCTTTTTACTGTCCTTTGCTGGAAACAGCACTCTAATTGCAATGGAGAAGAGCACTGCTGTAACAAGCAAGATCAATGACACAACAAAGGAATGCATTATATTGCTTCATGGCCTTGCGCGAACAAAAAAGGCTATGAGTAAAATGGCATCAGTTTTAAATGATAATGGCTATCATGTGGTTAATGTGGATTATCCATCACGTTCTTATAAAATAAGCTATCTAAGTCAAACCTATCTTCCACCGGCAATATTTGAGTGTCAGGAAAACAGTGTTTCAAAAATTCATTTTGTCAGCCATTCAATGGGCGGAATATTAATCAGGCATTATTTGAGTGCAAATAGTCTAAGTGAATTGGGACGTGTAGTTATGTTAAGTCCACCAAACCGAGGTAGTGAAGTTGTTGATAAGTTAAAAAACGTTCCTGGTTTTTACGCGCTAAATGGTCCGGCAGGTCAGGAGCTTGGTACGGATGAAAGTAGTATGCCAAATAAACTGGGAGTTGCTAATTTTGATCTTGGTATTATCACAGGGAATAAAAGCATAAACCTGATTTTATCGATGCTAATCCCCGGTGACGATGACGGTAAGGTATCTATTAAGAGGGCTAAATTAGAAGGCATGAAAGATTTTCTTGTAATGCCACATTCTCACCCCTTTATCATGCAGCAAGATGAGGTAATAAAACAAACCATGCACTATTTGCATAATGGCCATTTTGATCATTGATAGAAACCCGCTGAAGAAAGTTTGTTCAGGGCAATAAAAAAGGGTCTATCAAGACCCTTTTATCTGATTTATAAAAATTCTACGCTTATTTCAACTTCGACAACCAATCAGCAATTTTCTCAATTTCATCATCAGAAACGCCGGCAACAATTCCCTGCATGGTAATCGACATGCCGTTGTTTCTTTTACCGCTC
>JABHFC010000255.1 GCA_018676275.1 Gammaproteobacteria bacterium
TAAATGGTCACGCAGATATTACATCGAGAGCATCGCAGTTTACCTTGCATCCCGGCTCAGCCTGGATATTCACCACTCCGGAAGCGACAAACACGACTTTCCATGACTCAAATTGTTTCCGTAATATTAATATTTGTCTCTCTTATGATGCTCTAAAAGACTATCTCGCGAATGAGTTCGATTTACCGATTACACGTACTATAAAATTCCAGAAAAACCCCGTTAGAGTAAATCCCGATTTCCGATTCCTGCTCGATTACACCCG
The DNA here is from genome assembly GCA_018676275.1 of Gammaproteobacteria bacterium. GTDB lineage: Bacteria > Pseudomonadota > Gammaproteobacteria > Eutrophobiales > Eutrophobiaceae > WLWS01. The sequence goes on from JABHFC010000255.1 coordinate 266, forward strand.
CTGGCTAACCACTCGAATCGATTCCGATGTCAGCAGCATGTTGGTAAGTAGTACGCATTTGACAAAACATATCCATGACACCTTATTAGGCTTACTTATCTCGACCCTGGATAATAATTTCCGGGAACAATATTGTTCCCGGAACGATAAAATCGCTTCACCCGTTTATGTACGTCAGGCAGAAGAATTTATTCGCGATAATGTTTTTGAACCCATTACTGTAAACGATATCGCCAAGCAAGTTGGTGTCGCCGTACGAACACTGCATCTTGGCTTTCAGAAATACCGTAACTACAGCGTTTCTGAATTTTTACGTGGTGAACGTCTTCAACATGCTCGTAATCTATTAGTCTCAGCGAAACAAAATAATTTAACTGTCACTGATGTTGCCTATTCCTGTGGTTTTTTTCATCTAAGCAAATTTGCCGCCGCCTATCAGAAAAAGTTTGGCGAAAATCCTTCCGAAACGCGACAACGGGGAAGTTAATCCAGCCGTAAATGTTTCGCCAAGCGCTGAATAACGTTCACCTCGTAGTAAAAAAACATCTCACTACTTTAACTACAGAACTCTGTTTCTTTCACATATTTGAGAATGTTTCGATTCAGCTTGATAATAACGAGTGCCCAAACATCGTTAATGGAAAAGTCTTAACTAACCAGCCGACTTGCAACGACTAATAGAAACTTTAGTCGCCTCAATACTTGAGCCTGTACCGTCAAGAAGATCCATGTTCATGGGGACCAGCTTGTTGACACTGGGTATTTTCAGATCCTTCACAAAGGGTGTATTCCATTGCCCGAACTGTCCAAGCATGACGATCACGTCTGGTCGCATCCCCAAACGTAAACGAGCCTGACCACGGCTTTTGGCTACAGGTGAAACAACTTCTATCCAGTCGCCATCTTCAATACCAAGTTCTTTGGCCCTGGCAGATTGAATCATGATCCCATCATGTCCTTTAATATTACTTGCTACTTCGTGCATTTCCTGGCTGGCTGCATTGGTTCCCCAGGCGAATTGCATACTGCGAGCGCTGAGCAACCAGTAAGGATAATCGTCCGCCTTCACTTCGTAATTGCGTTCGACAATTTCATCCCACATCTTATTAAGATCATTAAATTCCGGTAGTGCTTCGTATTCCTGAAGTTGACGATCCCACCAGTGAATATCATTCTCATGCAGACGATTACCTAATTGCTGCCCCATGCGATAAACCTGTTCCTGGTATGGCAGTTCAAAACGCAAACCTTCGTCCTCCAGCTTCGGATACAAATACCAGTGCAGTGAGGAAAACGGACGCGTTAAGTAGCCATTTACTCGAAACCAGTCAAGATCGCGAGTTTCCTTGCCGTCACTCAAATCGGTGCTGGCTGCCTTGCAAATGGCATCCCAGATCTCATCGGGATCATGCAGATGTTCTTTATCAAGACTGAAATCATAGGCGTCGGTCTTTAAGGGAATTCCACAGGCACCCAGGTTAATCTGCTCGTTGTACTCGGCAGTCATATCGAGGCGTTCTGCAAGCTGGTTACATATCCAGGCAAAATCTTTTACCTTGCCCGGTGGTTCAATCACGCGTTGCTTCAGACCCCAGCCCTCTGCTTCCCACTGCTGTTCCATGTAATGTGTACCGCCAATGCGCGCCAGGTAGTCACTTTCCAGATCAACGGCTTCCGGCAAAATTAGATCAGCAAAATGATTGGTTTCATCATGGGTATAACCAAAGGCGACCGTGAAGGGGAACTCCGATAGCGTCTCTTCTATCCTGTCTGTCTCGGAGAAGGAGACAATGGGATTACATTTATAAACAAACCATACGTCCGGCGGATTCGGCTTCGGCATGCTCTCTGCACCCCTGCCCTGCAATCGAAGCCAGGACAAAGAGGTTGAACCGAGCATGGGTGCGTAAAACTCAGTACCAACTGAGGGTGTGATCACATTATGCGCATGTCGCATGACGGTATCCATGGTCCACTCGCCCTTCCTGGTGGAATTAAATGATGACTTCATGAAGCCATCTACACCAGGTGTGACACTGGCCCAACGATCCCAGTTTGGCCCTACAATAAGAGAAGTGGAACCAAGCAGACCACCCGGCACTTCCAGAGCCCCTACCAGTATCTGCATTACTGCCCTGGCCCAGACGCATTCGTATCCGCCCCAGCCATTATTGGTGGTCTTACCGAGTACAATGGCCACAGGTCGTAATGGAAGTTCACGACCCTCCACCAAGCAGGTCTGACCGATACATGCCTCGTCGACAAAGGCGTTGGCTAACTCGCGGATCTTTGCTGCAGGTACATCAGAAATGGATTCCGCCCATTCTGGTGTACGTGCTTCCATGTGTAATTTCAATGCCTGGAAAGAAGGACTGGCAATGATATTTTCGTATTCCCAGCGTTCATCATCAGCACCAATTTCTACCGAACCCTCTACCGTAAATTCTCCCTCAAGTGCGGGGTCAACCCCTTCTGTATCGAAAACAACTGCACTGTTAGTTTTGTTGTCCCAAATTAGCGGCTTACTTGTTTCAGGATCGCGCAGGTAATAACCATTTGGCGCAATCAAATACGGCGATGCCGTTTTATGTTTTAGAAAATTAACATCCAGATCATCAAGCGGGCGTTCGTGCAACAGTACATGGATCATTGAAAACAATACCGCATTATCCGTTTGCGGTTTAATCGGCACCCACTCCGTTGCGTTGGCACCGGTTACCGACAAATGCGGTTCAAACTGGTAACGTTTGCTGCCTCGATTACGCGCATTGGCATTTCGATAGACACCGGTCACACCACCGGATGCATCAACGTTTACACCAAATGCGAGTACTAAATTACTAAGCTTGTTATCTGCCAGTACAGTAAAACCGCGGTGCCATAGTTCATGAAACATGTGCTCTGAATGAGAACATTTGACCGTACCACCTGCACCGAGACTGAAATCGATTGGTCCCCAGGCACCAAGAAAAGCGGTTAAGGTACCGCCGTAAAACATCGGTTTACCGGCACCACCGGTGCTGAATGCGAAGCGGGCATCACCGTTTTCATCCAGCAAACCCTTATCACGCATTGCCTGCATTCGTGTTGCTACTGTATCAAGCGCTTCTTCCCAGCTTATCTCAACCCAACCAGGATCCTCATCTCTACCTTTTTTGGGATTACTGCGTTTTAAGGGATTTAATATTCGGTGCGGGTTATAACTTTTCTGAACCACACCAAAGGCTTTAACACAGACTTTACCATTAGCGGGGTGAACACCATCAGCATTAAAATTCGGTTCAACTTTTGTGGCGACGCCATCGACAACTTCAACGGTTAACAAATCCGGACCGTTGACGCATTGATAACAATAAGTAGGAACTTTCTTTGATACAGGCTTTGTCTCGGCATTCATTGCTTATGTGTCCGCTAAAAAGTTAATTTTGTTTTCATAGCACTGATCACTTCATTTCCACTGCTTTAAAATATATCTATCTTAAATTCTCACTTAACATTTTGAATGCATATGAAACGTCATAAGCATCAATATGTATTTCAATCAGCAACGGACCTGGCCCCTTGTGATTGTCCGCCCGCTCTAAGGCTGTTTCAAGATCATCTTCAGTAAAAACCTCTGAACCTGTCACGCCATCAAATATTTCACACATCTTATGGTATTGCCAGTGAGCTACATCATTAAATGCACCATCGTGTATCAGTCGCTCTGCCGTATAGCCTTTGTTATTGACAAGAAATATTATAGGCGTAACACCATAACGCACCATACTGGACAATTCATGTCCACCTATCTGAAATGAACCATCGCCGACCAAGACTAAAACACGACGATCCTTTTCCGCCGCGAGACAAGTACCCAGAGAAGCTGCGAAACCATGTCCTATCGCTGCCCAGTAACTGGACGCCATATACTTACTACCCTCCGGTAGTTGTATCTGTACCGCGTTTACTGCTGCCGGCCCATCTGCAACCAGGATGTCATCAGACTTTATAAAATGAGCGAGCCTTTGATAAAGGCGATCACTTGTCATTTTTGCGCTTGAATCTACGTCATAAGGATCATTTGACCGGTAATAGAATACGTTTCTCGGAACAGATTCCATAGTCCCTACATTCTCCGGCAATGAGCTCAACAAACCATCTACGAGATCGACAATTGAGACATTGTCATAAGTGATTTCTCCGGCCTTCACTTTTCTGTCGAAAACCCATACACAGTTTTTTTGGTCTAAACTTGCTAATGCCCCGCCAAAATTGAAATCAGAATCAACGACTCCCAGGAAGAGTAAGGTATCTGCTGATTCAACAAATTTATTAACCTCCGGATCACTACAGCCGCCCTGATAAATACCAACGCATTGCTCCAAGTGTTCAACATAATAGGGTTTTTCATCAAACATGGAGATGACGGGAATATTTGCATGACGTACCAGTTGGACGACAGTATCCTGCAAACCCGATCGAGATACTTCTTGTCCTAATAGAATCGCAGAATTCTCTTTACCACTTAATCTGTCCGTCAGCATTTTCAGTGCCTTATCAAGTGAAGCCTTATCACTTTCTATGCACACATTATCGTAATTAATTGAGCTCAATTCCGCCGACTCACAAACCTGGGATTGAACGTCCATTGGTATTTCGAGATAAACAGGCCTGCTTTCCCTCAGACATATCTCCAGCGCTTCATCAATCATTGCTGGTGCCGATGATGCATCAGATACAAATTTGGCATGTGCCGTGATTTGTGAAAATATATTAATGGAAGCATCATATTTTTTTGGCAAGGTATGATGCATAGTCGGCTGTGTTAGATAGTTCGCTGCAGGTGGGCCACCGGAAATTAATAGCAGAGGAACTTTCTCTGCATACGCACCGGCAATCGCATTCACAGTGCAAAATGAACCCGCGCCGTAAGTAACTGCAATCGCAGCCAAACCTTTCTCTCTGGCATAACCATCAGCCGCATAGCCACAATCCAGTTCATTACAGGCGGCAATATGTTCAATTTTACTGTCCATTAATATCTGAAAGAACGGTAATATAAAATCACCCGGGATACCAAATACATGTTCAACGCCTAATTGATGGAGTCGCTCCAGTAAATAGCCTGTTACGGTTTTTTGCCCATTATCTATCAAACCAGATTGATTCATCCTTGCATCTCATAATTATCTAGATTGACTTTCTGAAAGGCTGCCCGGATTAATTCTTCCTTTCGTAAAAAAGGAACGGTGGCATCCATACCCATTTTAGTTATTGTTGCGCCGTTCCCTTCTGCATTAATTGTGACCATCGGATTAAGCATGTGACCAAATTCGTTTTTTAGCAAAATCAGATCAGTATCTGCATTAAAGCGGGTGGAGATTGCCCATGTAATTTCATTCGCATCGTATATATCAACATCGGTGTCAACAGCAACAACCCATTGCAGGGGGTTGAATGCACTAAATGTTTCCACGATTGCTTCTCTTCCTACACCTTCTCGATCGTTTTCCACCTGTACTATTGCCTGGTAGTAACCACCGCCACCAGAAGAGAGGTAAACCGCCTTAACCTGGGGCACCTTGCCCTTCACTGCTTCGAGTAAATTACCTTCACCCGCAAACCCGGTAGCCACTAAACTTTCCGGACCGCCCAACAAGGTTTGAAAGATGGGTTCTTTCCTGCGACTGATCCCGGTTACTCTTGCAACCCAACGTTTGTCGACCGTGGCATAGTGGCCTGTGACTTCAGCAAAAGGCCCTTCGTCTTCACGAACGCCGGGAAGGATTTCTGCTTCGACAACAAATTGCGCATCTGCGAAAGCATATGTATCAATGGAATTCGCCTTGATGAAGTCAATCGGACGACCAATCATATGGCTGGCTATACCCACTTTTCCATCACCTTGTTTTGGCATGGCTGCCGCAAACCATACTGCCGGCCCCATACCGATATTGAGTGTAATTGGTAAAGTTTCGTTGCGAGATTCTGCAACTGCCAGGTATTCGCCAAGGTGTCTTTCCGGATCAATCAGAAATGTCATCCGATCCTTTCCTGTTACCATAAACCGTCGCAAGGAAATATTCGGCACACCGGTTAAAGGGTTCCGTACAATCATCACCGAGGAGTTAAAATATCTGCCTCCGTCTTTTAATGCATGCAGCGGAATCGGCAAATTGCCTAAATCGATTTCTTTTTCAATGACTTCATTGGCTGACGCTTTTTCCAATACCCTGGATGGAAAGCGATCCTTATCTTTTCGCCAGTTATCCAGACAAGTTCCCATAAAGCTGGAAACTTCATTCGTAGAAACTCCAAAGACACTGGCAGTAATTTCCCTGTCCAATAACATGCCACACAGTACGGGATATGCACTATCCTTAACTTTTTCAAAAAGCATGGCTTTTCCACAACCTGATTTGTGCGAAGCGTAAATTATTCCTGCCAATTCGTATTTTGAGTCTACTTCCGATTTAACCCGGATGAGGTTCCCGGTTTTATCAAGAAAGTCGATACAACTTTTCAGATCAACAAGTCTGTTGGCGCGATTAGAAATGTCTTTAGTACTGGTCTGCATTACTCCTCCGATATTACTATTTTTTCGACTGTTATATTTTCAATTTATTAGTCAATTAATGTTGATGTCAGGAAAATTAATTAACTTCTTCAACCCAGCGGGTAATCTTCATATCCTGCAAAGGTTGCATACCTTTTTCTTTTACATCGAGCGCATGTCGACGTCCACATTCAGGACACAAATATTCAACCAGTTCCATTGTCGTATGCAAACGAATACCTTCTGGTAATTCCTCTTTCGTCAGACTGTGACTGGAAGTGTGTTCTTTCCAGTTCTCCTGAGCGTTACAAAACACACAGCCACACTCACATTCAAATTGTAGTGAGGAATCAGATGTTTGCGTTAAGAGCAGACCTGCACCAAAACGAGATAGTGTCACTCGATCACCTGTATCAATATTTGAGGATAGCTTCGATGGTGAATCCGCCTTGCTTAAGCGTTCTTTTTGCATGGCATTACGTCGCTTAATAGTTTCTTCCTCTGCTTCATTGGTAACTACGCCATAAATCTTCTCTGCACGCTCTGCTGACACGTAGCCAATATCAACATCAGTAATGACTTCCTCAATCTTACGTTGCAATGGATCTCCATAGCCACCTCCTCCCTGCCATGTGTATTGAACGACGTCGCCTGGCATAAGCGGTAACTCATCCTGTTTCGCGGCAAGTACTTGTACCTTACCCCCAAGTGAGTCCAGATCCATCGGCTCGCCAACTTCTTCCAGTATCAGCGGCAAGTCACTTTCAGCGTATTTTTGTCCGACATCGGAATCATGAATAATCATCGCATTACTGCAAACACCGGGATAAGCGCCAAACTGTCCGTAGGATATAGGAACTTCAACCCCATGTGATGTAAGTGAACAACGCAAACGATCTACGCCATGAGGCGTCCAGGCAGTACCGGCGGCACGACCACCACGATGTTCGCCATCACCACCTGTGTCCGGAAAAAACGAACGATACAAAAACAACATCGGGCTATGCATCTCGTTGTATTCAATATTCGGGATGTGCGGACGTGGAGAAACAAAACAACCTGCCTGGTCCATACCATCAGCAAACGGATTCGCACCACCACCACCAATTTGCGCATCAATCAATTGATTTCCAAAAGGCTCACCATGTTGATTGGTATCTCCGGTAAACAGCGCCGCCATGGTGCCATGTGTTACACCCTGGGAATGTTTCCTGCTTTTCTCTGACAAGGCGAGTAATTTGGATATTGCATGGGCAGTGGTAAGTGTTATTACCCAACCCTGTCCTATAGTCGCGGCACCTGTTGCCGCCGGTGCGTTCGCATTACAAATCAAACCCTTTGGTGCGATTACTTCAATGCTATTCAATATGCCCTGATTCCAGGGAATACCAGAACCCAATAAAGGTGCAACACCACCCAGTATCGCGCCAATAAGACAACCCTCTGCACAATTGATGTAACCATAGGCCTGCGGAGATGAATCTGACATGTCGATAGTTAAGCGGTCACCTTCTTTGATGATTTTAACATCAGTCTTATACACTTTATTTTCGGTACCATCATGGTCAAGGTAACCGCGAGTGCGGACTTCACCATCGGGTAAGGAGCGCAAATGTTCACGGGTTTTACGTTCGGAGTAGCGTATTAATTCCTCCATTACCGTCAGTATGGTCTTAGCACCATACTGCTGCATAAGCTCAGTAAGACGATCACGTGCAACAACATTAGATGCGATAAAACCTTTTAAATCCAAACCAATCATCTGCGGTTGACGCGTCATGTTCATGATCATGCGCCAAATGTCTAAGCGCATTTTGCCTTTTTCAATTAAACGCATCGGCGGCATCATCAAGCCTTCCTGTTGTTTTTCTTTTGCCCTGACCGAAACAGAACCAACAGACATACCTCCCATGTCAACCTGGTGGGCTGTTACGCCTGTCCATGACACCAACTCTCCTTCAAAGAATATCGGTGCCATGATGGTGACGTCAGGATGATGTACCGCTCCCTTGTAGGGATCGTTAACGATATACATATCACCATCAGAGATTTCCTCATCAGCAAAATCTTCCATCACATTTTTCAAGATGAGTGGCATCGCGCCGGAATGAAATACCACTTGTGGCCCCATCGACGCCAGGCGACCATCAGCTGTAAACAATGCATTGTTGAAATCACCGGCACCCGCAACGATGGGAGATACAGAAACTTCTTTTAAGGCGAGTGCCTGTTCTTCGTTAATTGCCTGGAACTTGTTACGAATAATTTCAAATATAATGGGATCAACAGAAAGAGGCTTATCCAGCTCATCCCTGTTGGCGATACTGGGGCCAAGTACATAGTCATCAATGTTATTCATACCTTTCTCCTGATCGACATACCAAGAAGCTCATCAATCACTGCAAACTGATTTGAACTAATCGCAACTGTCGTGCCTTCATATTCAACAACTGCAGGTCCTGATATTTCATTAGCCGATTTCAATAACTCACCGGTATAAACTGCCGTATCGACAAACTCCTTTTTGTCCATATCATAAACAGGGCGTTTGCCTTTTAGAGCAGACGATGCGTCCTCTCCTTCTGCAAGATAACGCGCACATTCAGGTCGGGATAGCTCACCGCTTGCTTCAACTACGTAGGTAACAAACTCCAGGCCAGCCTTATCGGGCAGAGCTTCTTCACCATAACGTTTTTGATAGGCAGCGAGAAAATTCTCAATCAGACCTGCTATAGATCCGGGAAAGGGAATAGATAAGGATTTGGTCTGGCGGATAAAACGAACTTCCACTTCTTTGTGAAAATGACGTTTATCTGTCGCAACATCTTGCATATCAAGTGCATCATTCGCCTGCTTTTCAAGCTCAGCAAACACGGCTTCCATTTCATCCAGACTGATATCACCCTTACCTTCTCTTGTTACACGTTTTGGCAAGGCACGACCAAGGCTCAATTTAATATCGGACGCCACGGCACCAAAAGCACAAAAGACTGATTGACTGGACGGCACAATAATTTCATCGACAATATCCAGAGCAAATGCAGGTGCATGGGTAGCACCAGCACCACCAAAGGCATATAGCACAAACTCCCGTGGATCATGACCCTGTTCAATAGTGACAACACGTAGAAGATCAGCCATGCGTGTATCAACAATTTTTTTAATGCCTGCCGCCGCCTCCTCTATGCTCAGACCTAATGGTTCGGCGACATGTACACGAATAGCCTCGCGTGCCTTTTCCACATCAAGTTCTAATTTCCCACCTAAAAATTGTGCAGGATCGATTATTCCCAGAACCACATCCGCATCAGTGACAGTGGGACGTTCTCCACCTTTGCCATAACAAGCTGGGCCGGGTTCTGCTCCTGCACTTTCAGGACCAACGAACAGATAGCCACCTTCCTCTACTCCTGCAATGGAACCACCTCCGGCACCAATTGCCCTGACATCAACCATTGGTAGTAAGAGATGATTTTTATCAATCACCGTTTCTTTACGCAGCACAGAGGTATTTGCGGCAATCACAGCCACATCTGCGGAGGTTCCGCCCATATCAAAAGTAATAATATTCTCGTGTCCCGACAGTTGACCAATGTATCTGGCTGCGGTTACACCCCCGGAAGGCCCTGAAAGCAACAACCTTACTGAGGACCGGCCCGCTTCAGCAGGTGTCATTAATCCACCAGATGAATCAAGCAAATATAATCGCTTCGCTCCGAGGCGTTTCTCAAGAGTATCCGTATATTCACGAACCAGTGGTCCAAGGTAGGCGTTAACGACTGTCGTTGCGGTCCTTTCATATTCACCGAGCAAAGGAACTAATTCATGGGAAGCAGAAATATACAGATCAGGAAGCTCGGCTTTCAGAATTTCCAGCGTCCTTTTTTCATGTTCAATGTTTTTAAATGACCAAAGGTAGGAAATTGCCAGTGCTTCCACACCTGCTTTCTTAATCTTCTCTATTGCATCATAAATATCCTGCTCGCGTAGTGGAGAAATGATGTCGCCTCGATAGTCCACGCGTTCGCGAATGCCAAAAATAAGTGAACGTGGCACCAGTGGTTCTGGCACGCGTCGATTGGAATAGTCTGTCAGTTCTGAAGGAGATAATCCTGCTGTCATACCCATCATGCGTTGCATGATCATCGTGTCTTCAAAACCACGCGTGGTCAAAATAGCGACCTTTGCGCCGCGTCGTTCTATGAAAGCATTGGTAGCGGCTGTGGTGCCATGGGATATCCGATCGATATTTTCGAGCAAATTTTCCAGATCCGTGCCTTCTTTTTCAGCAACGAGAGTAAGTGCGGCAAGTAATCCCTCCAGCAAACGACCGGGGGTTGAAGGACTTTTGGATGTGTCTATAGAGCCATCGTCATGCATGATGACAACATCTGTAAAAGTACCACCGATATCAATACCAACAGCGGCCATAAAATAAATTCTCCTGGAGTGAATTCTTATATCTAAATCGCCTGACCATATTAGATCTGGATATATTTTTTTATCCTGTCCACAGGTAATCAGGTCCCATTTGTAGTCTCTATCCTAAGCAGACGGGGAAACGATAACAATAACCATTTTGGTTTCAATTATTGCGTAAGCCGCAACAAATAAATGTTTTTTATCTTCCTGTAAGAGGGTTATTACGCCTATTAAGTTGAAATACTTGAAAAATCTGATGTCAATATTGAAAACCAATCTATATTATTGCTTTTAAAACAATAATTCTGAATATCAATTTTATTGAACGCATGCATTAATCATGAAATTACGGTTTAACGAAGAGCGATTACGCTGTTTATATGTTGCTGCCAACTTGGGCACAATGCGGGCAGCTGCCGAAAAGCTAAATATGGCGGCGTCGTCAGTCAGTCGACAGATTCATAAACTTGAAACAGAACTTGATGCTCCATTAATTGAAAAGGGACGTCATCGTATTAAGTTGACCCAGGCAGGTCATATTCTTTTTGACTATTACACCAAGCGCTCCGTAGATCAGGAAGAATTATCTACACGACTTGAAGATATCAAGGCCTTACGTGTTGGAAATATCACGATTGCCATTGTTGAAGGCTTTGTTGGTGGAATTATCAGTCCAACAATCAATGAATTTATCAGTAAATATTCAAACATATTTATTGACGTTCGTATGTTGCCGACAACAAGAGAAGTCATCGAGATGGTTGTTCAGGATGATGCTCATTTTGGTGTTGCCTTTGACGCCGATAATGAAAATAGAATTCATGCGCGACCTGCGATTGAACAACCAATAAAGGCGATAGTACACCCGGAACATGCACTAGCTGGCAAGCAGACCATTAAGTTAGCTGACCTAAGTGATTCGAATATAGTTCTTAATCAAAATTTCAGGATGCATGAAGTAATACAAGAAGGTGCTAAACATGAAAATACCAGGTTAAATATTGTCATGACGACTAATTCATTTGTATTGCTCAAAAACTGCGTAATGAATGGTCAAGGAGTAACATTCCTGTCAGATCTTGCTGTCGCTCAGGAATTAACAAATGGGGAGCTGGTATCCATAAATGTCGACAATCCCGTTTTAAAAAATAGTGTTGCGGTTGTAGCTACCCGTGTTGGTCGACAACTACCCACTAGTGCAAACAGGCTATTAAGAAATGTCCAGGAATCCTTAATAAAATGGGATAAAACCTTTAACAAGAAAAATCGTTAATAAGCTAATGCATTCATGTCCTACGGAATCCGTTCATTCCGTCTCCATCGGGTCCTGGTGTATCAAAATATCTGCATTTGGAAATGCTGCCTGTAATTCTGCTTCGACTTCATCACCAATGCGATGTGCTTCGTTTAGGCTTATCTCTCCGTCCATATCAAGATGTGTCTGAATAAAAATATCTTTACCCGAAGCCCGAGTTCTTAATTCATGAAGACTTGATACACCCGGATGCCCAATGGCGATGCCTTTTATCTTTTCCCTGTCTTCATCTGACAACTCCCTGTCCATTAATTGATCCAGCGATTGTTTTACAATTTTCCAGGCAGAATAAATAATGTAAACAGCGATTAGCAAGGCGGCGATTGGATCTGCCAGTGTCCAGCCAGTATATGCGCTAATCAGAAGTGCAAGAATGACACTAATATTCAAGGCGATGTCGCTAAAGTAATGAATCGAATCAGCCTGAATAGCAAGTGAACCTGTTTCTTTTACAACGTGGCGTTGATATATAACCAGAAGAATAGTGACAAACAGAGATATCAGCATTACGCCAACACCAATATTGGTATGTTGAATTTGTTGTGGGTTAACAAAGCGGTTTATCGCTTCAAAAATCAAAAATATTGAAGAACCCATAATAAATGCCGCCTGTCCGAGACCCGCTAGCGGTTCCGCCTTTCCGTGGCCAAAACGATGTTCTTCATCAGCAGGCTCAAGCGCATGCCGCACAGCAATGAAATTCAGGATTGAAGCCAGCGAATCCAGTACTGAGTCAATAAGACTGGATAATAGCGCCACAGACCCCGTCAATATATAGGCTACAAATTTGATTGATATTAGTCCGAATGCGACCGTAACCGAAGCATAGGTTGCTCGCCGCATTAGTACTGCTTTTTTATCCTGAGCCATTATTTATAAAATATATTTTATGCTGCGAAATAAGAACTTATTGTATATAAGCCAATTCATAGTAATTGTGCCCGTGTTTAGTTCGACCATTGTCACCCATCCCAGTAGAATGGGCTCACATTATATTTAATTCTTAACATTGCTTCCGGGATAATTTTTATGAGTGATTTTGATTATGA
>JABHFC010000256.1 GCA_018676275.1 Gammaproteobacteria bacterium
CAAAAACCTGCAAGATCGTAATCACCTGCCTGGTACATTCCCGGCATCTCTGCGGTTTCCCCTCCGACCAGAGCACAGCCAGCAATCTCACATCCCCTGGCAATACCGGCTATAACCTGTTCTGTTACATCTACGTCCAGAGAAGAACAGGCGAAATAGTCGAGAAAGAACAGGGGCTCAGCGCCCTGTACCAACAAATCATTTACACACATTGCAACCAGATCAATGCCGATACTGTCATGCCTGTTAGCTTCGATGGCCAGTTTAATCTTTGTACCAACACCGTCTGTGCCTGATACCAGAACAGGCTGGCGATAATTCAGAGCTGACATATCAAACAGGGCACCAAAGCCACCCAGACCGCCCATGACTCCGGGCCGATCAGTGCTTTTCACGCGTGACTTTATACGTTCAACAAGTAGATTTCCCTGTTCAATATTGACGCCAGCGTCGGCATAACTACTTTTGCTTTTTTGATTCTCTGACATGGCGCGCAATAATATAGCCTGAAGCAATAGACAGCAAACCTTGACTTAATTGCCCCACTTGCATAGCGTTGCATTTATGATTAAAACAAAGATATTTTGCCTTTTTCTGCTTTGTTTATTGCCCCATGTTGTTTATGCGATAAAAGTGCCTGGCCTGTATGAAGTAGAGGTATCAGTTACAGATCAGTCAGAAGCACTAAGGCGCGAGGCCCTACAAACAGCTTTTCGTATGGTCTTAATAAAATTGACAGGCGATCGGCAGGCACCGGGAAGGACAGCTCTGGTTCCAGTAATGGAGCAGGCGCAGAATTACCTGCAACAGTACCGTTATCGTGAAGTTCCCGTCCTTACTGAACTGGAGTCAGGGGAAGTGCATGAAACTATGGAAACCCGGTTGTGGGTGAAATTTGACGAAGATAACCTGAACCAGGCTTTGCGCAACCTGAGCGTGCCGGTTTGGGGCCGGGAACGTCCCTCGACCCTGTTATGGCTGGCGGTGGGTGATGAGAGTGGTCGACGTCTGGTTGGTCTGGAAGAAGCGCCCGAGTATATTCAGGCTATTGAAGAACGCGCCTCACAAAGGGGTATTACTATTGTTTATCCACTTCTCGATCTTGATGATAATGCTGCATTGCGTGCCAGCGATATTTGGGGTGGTTTTAGACAACCCGTTTTTGATGCCTCTAGCCGTTACCATGCGGATGCAATTCTGACTGGCACTATTGAATCTCCCGTGGCTGGTATCTGGGAAGGCCAGTGGACAGCCTATATTAATAATCAAATGGCAAACTGGACGAGTGAATCCGATTTGTTGGTCGCGGTACTGGATGAGGGTATTGATAAACTGGCAGATATACTTGCTTCTCAATTCGCTCGTACACCAGTCTTCTCTGGTGTTAACGAAGTCAGCCTTTCTGTGGCGGATGTTTTCAACACAGATCAATACGCAAGGGTATTAAAATATTTATCATCGCTGAACTCTGTATCTGATGTGGAAGTGATGGAAGTCAACGAAAGCAAAATCAAGTTTTTGCTGCAGGCCCACGGAGGCGAACTGGCGGTGACACAGGCGATCGAATTAGGTCGAATACTGGAAGCCATTGGAAGTAGTGAAGATGGCAGTTATCGTTTGTTACCGTGAAATGCCATGCAAAAGGTGTAAACAGTGAGTGACGCACAAAAGTGGTTAATGCTTACCTGCTTATTTCTAAGCGCATGGCTTTTATACCTGCTTGCTCCGGTACTGACACCTTTCCTGCTGGGAGCGTTGCTGGCTTATCTTGGCGATCCCATTGCCGATCGGCTGGAACAAAAGAAACTATCACGAACCCTTTCTGTAGTTGTGGTTTTTGCCGTGATGTGTGTTGTTGGCCTGTTGCTACTATTAATATTGATACCTCTATTACAGGAGCAATTAACTTCTCTATTGAGTCGTCTGCCTTTGATTGTTCCATGGTTGCAGGATACCGCCCTTCCCTGGCTATCGAGCACACTTAATATAGAAACAAGCAGTATTGATCTAGCTGTTCTAAAACAGACTCTGGCAGCTAACTGGCAGGATCTCGGCAATATTCTTGGCTTGTTACTGGGTAAAGTGACACATTCGGGGCAGTTAATATTCGCCTGGATGGCCTATCTTGTTTTAGTGCCGGTTGTCAGTTTCTATTTGTTACGAGACTGGGATCTGCTGGTGGCAAGTGTTCAGGAGTTAATCCCAAGACAATACGAGCCTGTTATAACGAAATTAGCGCGTGAATGTGACAATGTACTTGCCGAGTTTTTACGCGGACAATTAATGCTGATGTTGGCACTGGGCGTTATTTATTCAATTGGTTTGTGGCTGGTAGGTCTGGAATTCGCTTTACTGGTCGGCATGATGGCTGGCCTGGTCAGTTTTGTACCTTACCTCGGTTCTATCGTTGGCATTGTAGTAGCCGGAGCTCTGGGCTTCATGCAATTTCATGACATTATTCACCTGGTTTACATAGGCGTAGTGTTTGGTGTGGGTCAAACTATTGAAGGCATGCTGTTGTCACCGATACTGGTCGGTGATCGAATCGGCCTGCATCCGGTTGCGGTAATTTTCGCAGTAATGGCCGGTGGTCAGTTATTCGGTTTTTTTGGTGTTTTGCTGGCCTTGCCGGCGGCGGCAATCTTTGTGGTTTTGTTGCGTCATGCAAGACAGAAATATGTAGAAAGCAGCTTATACACGCCATGAACGTTGAGACTGGCCTGATCGGTACACAAATCCCGCTGACGTTTAATAAATACGAGCAGATAGATTTCGACCTTTATATCGCTGGCCCGAATCAGCAGGCGCTGCAGCATTTACGCAATATCACAAATGATGCTGAAAGAAAAAATGTCTATCTCTGGGGTGTTGCCGGTACCGGGAAGAGTCATTTGTTACAGGCCTTATGCACAAGTGCAGCCAGCGCAAAGATGAATATTGCTTATATACCCTTAAGCGAAATGAACACACTTTCCACACAAATGTTAGAAGGTTTGGAGCAGCAGGCACTGGTATGTCTCGATGATATTGAACAAATCGCTGGTAATAGTGAATGGGAATTAGCCATCTTCCATTTATATAACCAGTTACGTGATGCTCAAATTCCTTTGATTATTTCCGCTCAACACAGTCCCAAAGGTAGCCCCATACAATTAGCGGATTTGAAATCACGCCTGGCCTGGGATCATATTTACCATTTGCAAACTCTTGATGAAAAAACAAGTTTGCAGGCCCTACAAAAACGCGCGCAATCAAGAGGCTTTGATTTATCTGATGAGGTGGCAGACTACCTGCTAAAACGCGTTGCCCGTGATATGCATAACCTGTTTCAATTACTGGACAGGCTTGATAACGCGAGTTTGATAGCCAAGAAAAAACTCACAATTCCATTTGTAAAAACATTGCTTGAATGAATAAAATTGAATTCCGGGGACAGTTTACTTAATTAATTTAGCATAAGATTTTTGAAATAATTAAGTAAACTGTCCCCTGAATTAGGGAGATATAAAAAATTAGTCTTCTGCTACGGAAAGTTTTTTTGCTGTCTCCGCAAGACGTTTCCCCTGTGCAAAACAAAGCTGTTTTTCCTCTTCACTTAAAGCTTGGTCACTTTTAACTCCCGCAACATGACTTGCGCCATAGGGAGTACCACCGGTGCTTGTTGTTAATAGATTGGATTCTGAATAGGGCAGACCGAGCATTATCATGCCGTGATGCAGCAGCGGTAACATCATTGAAAGCAATGTGCTTTCCTGACCACCGTGCAAACTTGCAGTGGAAGTAAAGACAGTGGCTGGTTTGCCGATTAAGCTGCCGGATATCCAAAGATCGCTGGTACCGTCGAGGAAATACTTTAGTGCGGCAGCCATATTACCAAAGCGGGTTGGACTACCCATTGCCAGCCCGGCACATTCTTTCAAGTCATCATGGCTCACATAGGGAGGACCTGAATCAGGGATATCCGTTTGTGTTGCTTCACAAACAGTTGATACAGGTGGCACTGTTCGAATTCGGGCAGAACAACCAGCAACGGCTTCGATACCCCGGGCAATATGATTGGCCATTTCGGCAACATTACCGTGCCGGCTGTAGTAGAGCACAAGGATATCTTCCATTACAGGATTTCCAGAACACTCTCGGGTGGACGTCCGATACGTGCCTTACCGTTTGCCAGGACGATGGGTCGTTCAATCAATATTGGGTTAGCGAGCATAGCGGCAATGAGCTGGTCATCGGATAAACTCTCGTCATCCAGACCTGTTTCCTTGTAAACAGCTTCACCCTTGCGCATCAGGTCGCGAGGTCGAATACCAAGAGAATCCAGTGTTTGTTTCAATTCATCAGCCGATAGAGGCGTATTCAGATATTCAATGATATTTGGCTCGATTCCCTGCTCATCAAGCAATTGCAGTGTTTGCCTGGACTTTGAGCAACGTGGGTTGTGGTAAATGGTGACGTTCATTTCTACCTCCTGCGTTATTTGGGTGTTATTCTAGCCATCACTTGTAGTTACATGCCAGTTTCTTCTGTTCTGGATTTGAATATTTTGGAGATTTTGTTGAATTAGCATGGACAGTAAACTAATCAATAGCATACAGCATGCTTTTCTGTGGTTGTTTTATTTCTCGCGATTTTCCATTCGCCAGTTTTACCACCAGAGAGGGCTGCAAATTGCTTCATCCCTGGCTTATGCCACCTTACTGGCCCTGGTCCCATTGGTAACAGTTATGTTTGGGTTTCTTGGGGGTTTATCTGTGTTTGAGGACATGGGTGATTCTGTGCAAACCTTTATATTCAATAATTTTGCGCCAGCCTTTGGTGACAGCATACGACAGTATTTAAATGAGTTTTCGCAGAAGGCTTCGAAGTTAACCACTACAGGTGTCGTAATACTGGTATTGATTGCATTAATGTTGATGGCGACTATTGACAGTGCGCTGAATACTATCTGGCATGTTCGCCACCGGCGCAATCCGGTTGCACGCTTTCTGGTTTACTGGGCCGTCATTTCACTCGGACCAATTCTTCTGGGTATCGGTCTTGTTTCAACTTCATACCTGCTTTCTACCTCGGTGGTGAGTGGTGTTGATGTCTCGCTTGGCTTCGAACTGAAAAAGAACCTGCTTTCTTCGATCCCTTTTCTAACGACTTCGGTTGCTTTTACCCTGATATATGTGCTGATTCCCAATTGTTATGTTTCAAGAAAGAACGCTCTCATAGGAGGGGTTATCGCGGCAGTTCTGTTCGAGCTGGCCAAATATGGTTTTGGTATTTATGTGAAGTCCGTACCAACCTACGAAGCAATTTACGGTGCCATTGCCATTATCCCTACTTTTTTAATCTGGATGTATATGTCCTGGGTAATTGTAATCCTGGGTGCACACATTACCTTTTGCCTTTCCGCTTTCAGGATGGAATTTGAGAAAAAGGTGACGCGCGGATCTGACTGGACCTTTGTCGATGCCTATAAACTTGTCTGTGGTTTGTGGCGCGCACAAAAAGAAGGCTTACCGCTTAGTAGCCTGAGAATGAAAAAATATGGCATTAAATTACCCCAGTTTCAGGTCAACGAGATAATGGAGTTGCTGTTGGCTGCAAACTGGGTGCAACGCGGTGCTGGAGGTTCATGGCTGTTATGTCGTGATCTTGCAGAAGTATCGGTTTTGGATCTTTACAACATTATTCCAAAACGCTTGCCTATGAACATTCCAAAGGCATCAGGCGATAGCTGGACGAATTATTTACACCAGTATTTGTCAAAACATAATGACGATATGGAAGTGCTGTTATCTCTGCCCTTGCGAGATCTGCTGATGCAGGCGGAGAGTTTCACAGATAAAGATTGAACAGATCTAATTGCTGGAAATCCTGATAGAAAAATGTTCAAAACTAACAGTCGATTCCTGCAGTGAGTTGGCGGAAACGCGAAAGTTTTTTCCCTTGTAAATCAGCTCTAATTCACGCTCATCAATAAACAAACCTTTTTCGGTTATTACACTGCTAATTAATTGAGCGTCTGGATCGCCTGTCACAAAAGCCCGACGATACTGCAAATCCTGCTTACTGCCTTTGACAGCGCGGATCGCTGCAGGATGAGTCTCATTAGCGATCATTTGAATTCCAACCTTGTAAACTTTACTTTGCCTTATCATTAGCCAGCGAATGATGCCAAGTTTCCATGTATTTGCCTGTGCTATGAAATCGCTATTTATTCCTACCAGATCGCCAACTCTGACCGTATCCCCCGGTTTGTCATTTTTTATAACAGCGAACCCACCAGAACCTTGATCTATCAGGCTCCACTCATCTGCGGCGTAGGTTTTTTGTATACCAGCATCTGCATCATCACTTTGATCAGACATATCGTCGGCATCAGAGTGAGCCTGAGGGATGACGAAATTTTCTTCATTATTCAAAAAGTAATAAGTCGAGTTTAAGCCGCAACTAATAAGCATTGCACCCTGACTTGTTTCTCTCGGAATAGAACGTTGCGGTGGTGTTCCCCATGTCTTGCTGATGTGCGATACGATAGATTTCGCAAAGTAGGGCGATATCTTAATGCTGCTATCCAGACTTTTACCGCTGTCTAGTATGGCCATTTGCTGTTGAATAATCATACCCAGATCTGCGGTATCAATAAGTCGGTGTTTATCGCTGGCCAGCTTGTCATTGAATTTTGAATAGGGTAAAGGCGCTGTGTCACTGTCGAGATTAACAACAAAAATACCGTTTGGTTTGACTGGAATCTCGAAAGTCCTAACTTGTGCTGAGTCGGCCCAGTTTTGTAATTGTCCGAAAATCTCCCAAATCGCACCAAAGGGCAAATGATGGGGATCTGCAAGTGAAGCCAGAACAATTTTTTTATAGGAATGAGCAATTGATGTCGCACCTGTTTTCGCGTCCATGCCGGGCAAAATGATAGTATTGTTTTCCTGACCAATATCCTCGGCAAAAGTAAAAATGTTATTAACTTCACGCCAGACATTTTTCGGTATTGGAGAGTATTCAAGAAAACTGAATATCATTGCATGTGAAAGATAATTCAGGGACATCAGCATTGCTGGTAGCGGTGGCTTGCTTTGCCCCCAGAGAGTTTTTCGTTTTAATAATTCATCGACCGCCAACTTGCAGGCGAGTCCCAAATTAATAGCTATCTTTTTCAGTATCTCCAATTGAGCCTGCATGGTGCTGATGGATTGCAAGGTATGCTGTGCACCGGTTTTAATTTGTAAGTCCAGGTAGTATTGGTAAGGACGATGATAAAGCTCAACAAGTTCCAGTCTTACTGATGGTTTGATCGACTCTTTGTTTGTCGCCTGTATCGCTTCAAATAAAAGTTGTCCCGTTTTTTCAAAATCAATATACGGGAGTTTATCGAGCCATTCTTCAATATGGAGCGGTCTGGTCTCCATTTGCATGCCTGATGAAGTTTTCCGGCTTGGTAATTTATTTATGTCAGATGCCATAATTTTCACTTAACTGTTTATTATTCTTTTTTTAGTGGCTTTCCATTATCTTACATAGCAGAAGCTACCGACTTTTTTGAATCTATAGACTACCTAGCAAACAACGTTCCATGATGAGCCTAAGCTGAGGAAGATTGTCTAAAAATATGCCTGGATGCACAATAATTTAAACCTTGTAATTTCAGGGGCTTTCCATCTTGCAAGAGGAATATTTTTATATACTATATATAAATCAATAAGATAGAGAGTTGTAGATTGAACGCTACGAGGAACAACAGAAATCATCAAAGATTGATGCAATATTTTATGCTAATTGTCCAGGATCAACAAAGTGGGACTTTAAAGATTGGAATTGTCTTAACTTAACGACAAATTAATCGATGAATTATGTCAAACACTATGTTTGAAATTCAAATTCATGATCTAAGGCATTGATAATAAAAGATTAAGTTTTCTATGAATAAATCGATAAGGTTTCTTGTTAGTGGCAGAGTACAGGGCGTGTTTTTCCGTGCGTCAACAAAAGCACAGGCGGATAAACTGGAGCTGTCAGGCTGGGTTAGAAATTGTGAAAATGATGAAGTAGAAGGGGTGGCAAGTGGCACAGAACAACAGTTGGGTATTTTTATTGCGTGGCTCCAACAAGGACCGAAAATGGCGAAGGTGGATAAGCTGGAAATTGAAGACTGCGATTTTCAGGTATTTAGCAGTTTTGACGTTCGCTAATTCAAAATGAATAACTTTATTAATCTTTATTAAATCTTCGCTTTAATAAATTCAATTGCCGCATCCAGTTGAATATCGCTATTTTCAGTATCTGTACGACCTTTATACTCCAGTGTGCCGGCATCAAGTCCACGTTCGCTGAAAACAAAGCGATGAGGAATACCTATAAGTTCCATATCAGCAAACATCACGCCAGGACGTTCACGCCGGTCATCCAGTAGCACATCAATACCAGCATCGCGAAATTTTTCGTACAAGGCCATCACTGCTTCACGCAGTCGTTGTGATTTATGCATATGAATAGGTACAAGTCCTAACTGGAAAGGCGCAATGCTGCATGGCCAGATTATTCCTTTATCGTCATGATTCTGTTCAATGGCTGCAGCCACGATACGAGACACTCCGACACCGTAACAACCCATCAGCAAGGTTGTTGCTTCGCCATTTTCATTCAGACAATTGGCTTTCATTGCTGCGCTGTATTTGGTACCAAGCTGGAAGATATGTCCTACTTCGATACCCTGGGCAATTTTGATTTTGCCTTCACCTTCAGGAGCTGTTTCACCTTCAACAATATTGCGTATATCCGCTAGCTCGGCTTCGGGTAAATCCCGAACCCAGTTAACGCCGGTCAGATGCTTACCATTTTCATTGGCACCGCAGACGAAATCGCTAAGGTTCGCGGCGCTGTGATCAACAATGATTGGAATATCAAGATCAACAGGTCCAAGTGATCCAATCTCACAACCCAGCTTTTTCTTAATGGCTTCAGCTGAGGCAAAGGTCAGTGGTTTGGCAAGCAAAGCCAGTTTTTCCGCTTTTATCCTGTTTAGTTCATGATCGCCTCGTAACACCAGCGCTATCAAATCATCATTTGCACCATTAACGATTAAAGTTTTCAGGCATTTTTCTGCGGGGACCTTCAGGAAGGCGGCAAGTTCTGCAATGCTGTGTTGCCCCGGCGTTGCCACTTTATCCATTGACAGTTCAGCATTTGCCCGCTTCTCTACAGGCAAGGGGCTTGCTGCCAGTTCAATATTTGCGGCGTAGTCACCCTCGTCCGTGAAAACGATACGATCTTCTCCTGAATCGGCCAATACATGAA
>JABHFC010000257.1 GCA_018676275.1 Gammaproteobacteria bacterium
AAGCGGGCACGCTACTATCGATAGCCTGGCGGAAATAATGCCGGTTGTTGGAAACAAGATCCCGGTATTGATAGATGGTGGTGTAAGACGTGGAACCGATGTGTTTAAGGCTCTGGCTCTCGGTGCGACGGCTGTCGGTATTGGACGCCCTTATCTCTGGGGTCTGGGTTCTTTTGGCCAGGAAGGTGTAGAAAAAGTGCTAAGACTGTTACAAAAAGAACTTGAAATAACAATGAAACTTGCAGGGACAACAAGTATTGAAAAAATACAACGATCGCATATTGGTCTTGGTTAAAATAAGTTCGGGTAATTCTTTTTTACGACTATCGGAGAAAAAATACGAATGGAAAGGAAAATGACTGGTGGTTGCATGTGTGGAGCGGTTCGTTACGAGGCTACCGGTGAGCCCTTTGCCGTTACACACTGCCATTGTTTGAGTTGCCGTAAACATAATGGCGGACCTGTAGTGACCTTGGCAGGATTCAAAAAGGAACAGCTTGAGTTCACCAAAAACGACCGCAAAATTTATGAATCATCGCCGGGTGTTGGTCGCGCGTTTTGCGAGAATTGTGGAACTCCACTCACCTGGGAAGGTGATGGTGGAGAACTGGGGCAGATATTTGAATTGCACATCAGTACGTTCGACAACCCGGATGTTCTTGTTCCCACCGCCCATGCATTTGAGCCCGAGCGAATTCCATGGTTCGACATAGCCGATAAGTTGCCTCGTTATGAGGGTTTTGCTGAGGATAGTCCCTTGCTGCGACATGGTCCAATCATTGAAGATTGAAATTGCCCAAATTAAGAAGACGAACTGCCACGTCATTAAAACGAATTGATAAGTACTGACTTTTATTTACATATTAATTTGTTCTAAGTGGCAATACTGTTGTCAGTTTTTTGTGTCTGAGAGCAAAGCTGGTGCTGACATTTCTAATCGCCGCTATTTGCATTAGCACTTCGCTAAAGAATTTTTCATAGGCCGCCATATCTGCAGCGACTACTTTCAACATGTAATCATATTCACCGCTGGTCATATAACACTCCAGCACTTCATCCGCGGACTGAATTGCTTTATCAAATTCAACAACGGTGTTTGCGTGATGATTTTCCAGAGAGATATGGGCGAAGGCGATAATACTCAGACCAACTTTTTCAGCATCCACTAAAGCTGCATAACGTGAAATAATTTGTTGTTCTTCAAGTGTGCGAAGCCGTCGCCAGCATGGCGCGGGAGAGAGTCCGACACGTTCAGCAAGGTCGCGGTTGGAAATTCGCCCGTTACGCTGTAATTCAGCAAGAATGGCAATATCAAATCGGTCTAATGACATAATCGGCAATAAATATTATATAAACGTGATAAATAGAAAGAATATTGCTAAAAATACCGTTTTATCTATCAACATGGCAAGATAATTTTTATCCAGGAGCATTATTATTTCTATTCTTGAGTAAATCCGGGGTAAGCGTCATGAATCTGGCTGAATCACTGTTACATGGTTTGAAGAAATACGGTGTAGAAGAAATCTTTGGTATCCCGGGCGATTTTGCCCTGCCTTTATTTAAGGTCATGGAGGAGTCAGAAATTCTGCCGCTTTATACCTTCAGTCACGAGCCTGCGGTTGGTTTTGCCGCTGATGCTGCTGCGCGTTTTCATTCCAAACCTTCCGTCGCCGCTGTCACATATGGTGCAGGTGCCTTTAATATGGTGAATCCGGTTGCTGCTGCCTATGCTGAAAAGTCACCGGTCGTTGTCATCTCAGGTGGACCCGGTGCATCAGATCGCTCAACTGGTTTGTTAGTACATCACCAGGCCAAACAACTTTCTTCTCAAATACAAATGTTTAAAGAAGTGACCTGTGATCAGGTCATTCTCGATGATCCGGCAACTGCTCCTGAGGCGATCGCCAGAGTGCTGAGAAACTGCATCATTGAATCCAGGCCTGTTTATATTGAAGTACCCCGCGACAAGGTATTCGAGGCTTGCTCTGAAGTACCCGTACTAAGCACAGATCTGGAGGTGGATGCGGAAGCGCTTAACGCATGTGCTGAGGAAATAATCGAAAGAATCTCACAGGCAACATCACCGGTCATGATGGTGGGTGTGGAAATTCGTCGTTATGGTTTAGAAGAGGAGGTAAGGGAGCTTTGTCAGAAACTGGATATTCCTGTAGTTACAACATTTATGGGCAGAGGTTTGCTGGCCGGACAGGACGTTCCATTACAAGGCACGTATATGGGCATGGCTGGTGATGCAGATCTGACGCACATGGTAGAAAATTCTGATGCATTGATGCTGTTGGGCGTTTTGTTATCGGATACCAACTTTGGTATCTCTGAAAAGAAAATCGATTTACGCAAGACCATACTTGCCAGTGATGGACAAGTGTCTTTGGGATATCACAGTTATCTCAAGATGCCCATTAAAGCGCTGGTTAAAGCACTTAATGAAAAACTGAAAATGCAAAATGTGACTTCTGCTGTACAGGTTGAGTATCCCCATAATTTATCTGCTGATGATGAAGCTATTACGCCGACTGATATTGCCCGTGCCGTTAATGACATGTTTAAAGAGAATGACTTGATGCCCATAGCTGCGGATATGGGTGACTGTCTTTTCACCGCACTGGATATAGAAAATACAGAACTGGTGGCACCTGGCTACTATGCGACTATGGGTTTTGGTGTGCCTTCAGGTCTTGGTTTGCAGGCTGCAACAGGACGTCGCCCAATCATTATGGTTGGTGATGGTGCTTTCCAGATGACAGGCTGGGAATTGTTAAATTGTAAACGCTATGGCTGGAACCCCATTGTTTTACTTTTTAATAATAGTAGCTGGGAAATGCTACGGGCTTTCCAGCCAGAATCAAAATTCAATGATCTGGATGAACTTAATTATGCGGACATTGGTAATAGTCTTGGTGGAACAGGCCATCGCGCGAGTACACGAAAGGAGTTGAAAGAATCATTACAGAAAGCGATAGCTGACGAAAGCAGCTTTCAGTTGGTAGAAATAATGTTAAAACGTGGACAGTTATCACAAACACTATCGCGTTTTGTCGGTGGTATTAAAAAAATGCGAGAGAGTAGTTAGGAAGCTTTATCTCACTTACCTTCTGAGAGCTGGTATTTGTTCCAGGGTTTTATCTGACAATCTGTGGTTTTCGATCTGAAGAGTGACATAGAGCTATCAGATCATCCGCCAGCATTTGCGGAATGTCTTTTTCTATAACAGACTGTAATCCGCGCCATGCCGGCACACTATTAACTTCCAGTACCAGGTAATTGCCTTCAGCGTCACGAATAATATCGACGCCGGCATAATTCATGTCTACTGCACGACTGGCTGCCTCTGCCAGTTCTCTTACTTCAGTTGTTAGAACAGCAGGAAGACATTTCCCGCCTTTGGCGCGATTGGTGATCCAGTGATCTGAAATACGTTCCATCGCTGCGATAGCCTGATTTCCAATAACAAAAACACGCCAATCGCGACCTTTTTGGTCAGCGCTGACTATTTGTTTTTGTAAATAATAAACTCCCTTAACTTCTTCCAGATCAGGCAGTGTTGAGTCCGAATCAAGCAACTGTAATCCTCTGCCACAGTTACCGAATAGAGGTTTAAGTACCAGTTTTTGATTCGTGCTTGTTTCACGATTAATAATTTCCCTGGCTTCGTCTCTTGATTCGCAGACCCAGGTATCCGGGGAAGGTACGCCAGCCTGGGCAAGAATAAAACTGGTCATGCCTTTGTCGATTGTTCGCTCAATCGCACGCGCATTGTTGTAAACCAGTACACCGCTTTCTTCCAATGCATGTAGTATATCCAGTCGAAAAGTAACCTGTTCAAAACTGCCATCAGGGATAGCGCGAACAAATACTGCATCCGGCAGGCAATTATCAAAACCCGGAATAAGGAGTCCGCTACTTTTTGAGCTATAGTTTATCTGGCAATCCATCAAAGATATCCGAGTTGATTGCGCACCATGTGAGGCGAAGGCGTCTGCAAGTTTGCCTTCATGTAATCCGTCAGTATCGGAAAAGATAATAATATGCTTATTGCTCATTTGTGCCTTAGGACGGAGTTATATTTATTGGTCAACAGTTACTTTACAGATTCTGAATTATTGTATGATAACAATTTATTGCCGGGAATTCTGACAAGCTCATCACATGCCTGATCATCAACTGCTTATTCTGGGAGCCAGCGCACGCGCTGCCTGTTTTTCTGCCCGGCGCTCATCATATACACCTTACTGGATTGATCAGTATGGCGATCATGATCTGACAGAAAATTACCCCGGTGAGTGTGTTTCCCCGGATAAGTATCCAGCGGGAATACTGGATCTGATTAGCAATTCGCCAGATGTTCCTTTTCTTTATACAGGGGCGATGGAAAACCATGTCCGGGTTCTGCAACAGCTTGAGGGACTGCGTACATTGATGGGGAATACCGCTGAAGTGTGTCGATCAGTCCGTGACCCATGGTCAACCAGCCAGTGTTTTGTTCGAGCAGATATTGTTCATCCGCAGGTATCCAGAGCAGGTACAGAAACTCTATCGACAGAAAATGACTGGCTTTTAAAACCTCTCCGCAGTGCAGGAGGTTTGGGAATCACGCATTATTCTGAGTCGATAGACTCTGAGAAAGAGATACATTATTTACAGGAATTTATTCAGGGTGAAAGCAGGGCGGGTGTTTTCCTTGGCGATGGCCGGACAGCATGTTTGTTAGGCGTAACGCGCCAACTTACAGGGGAAGCATTTCTGAATGCAGAAGAGTTTGCTTATTGCGGCAGTGTTGGTCCTTTGTTGCTCGATAAAAATGAGGAGGAGCAATGGAAAAATATTGGTCACGCTCTGGTTACTGATTTTGGTATTAAGGGCTTGTTTGGCGTAGATGCAATTTTCCGGAATGGCAGCATATATCCG
>JABHFC010000258.1 GCA_018676275.1 Gammaproteobacteria bacterium
GCAAGAAGCCATTGCCGATGTCCGGGAATATGTGGCGGTGTACTACAACTCAAGACGACTGCATTCGACTTTGGGTTACAAGACACCAATGGATTATGAAAATACTCTTAACAAAGTGTCCGGAATCATTTGACCACTACAGCCCTTGCATGATAAAGGGTAAAAGTTCGTCGGCTACTCACAAGCCGTCGATAACACCCTGAGCGCTCTTTCGCAGCAAGGGCAGACATTCCAACCACCCGGTTGAAATGTCAACGAGAACCAGCGTGTTAAGGAATGCGCCCTTAGTATTTCCACCGCAGCGAGCAACCAAATCATACTCCTGCTTATGTGTATAAGTAGTGTGATTTTAGATGAGGCAACGACCCTGAAGTAGTGTGATTTTTAGTGAGTCAATGCGCCCAACACGGGGTTCAACCAGATAAGTTTGTTTATCCGTTGTCGAAGCAGGGATATTTCATCATGCATGAGTTTTGCGTCACCGCGGTCCAATCCGTCGCTTAACACCATCACTATCGTACGTGAGTTGGTGATTTTATTAACGTATAGCTGATTGAATTCCTAAAAGCATTTACCGATTTGTGTGCCACCTGACCAGTCGTGGACACCGGTTGAGATTTTCTGTAGGTTTAACAGTAATTTTTTATTTTGTAACTGATCAGTTACATCCGTTAAACGTGTAGAAAACACAACGACATCAACATTGTTTAATTGGTGTTTTAATCCAGCAACAAACTGAATCAGAAAACGACTGTACTGTTCCATTGAACCGCTGACATCACACTCCGCGCATCCATCCCGCCAATTATTTGTTCGAGTTAATAAGCTATGCAACGGAGTTTTGCTGTTCTGATCGATGCCGGTTTCTTGAAGAGAAAACTTGGTTCACAAGAAAACCCCATGTCCACACAAAACGTTGTGGATTTCATTGAGAAAATAAAAGCTCGTCCGGAAATATCCGACCTTACCTTGCATCGTGTCTATTACTATGACGCAGAGCCTTTGGCTGTCACTAAACCAAAACCTTTAACTGGTGGAAAACAGCATTGGCAACGTGTCAATTTTTCATCGACTCCTCTCTACAGTGCCAATATGCAATTGTTACAAGAATTGAAAAGAAAGCCATTTTTTGCCGTTCGACTCGGTGAAGTCAATTTTCGGGGATGGCTGGTGAAGCCGCAAATCTTAGATCCAAAAAAAGCAATCACTCAGGTGCAAATAACGGATGCTGATCTAATCCCTAATATCCAACAAAAAGGGGTAGATATGAAAATTGGTCTGGATATTTCGTCCCTATCACTGAAAAATCATGTTGATGTCATTGTCATGGTTACCGGTGATTCAGATTTTATACCTGCGATGAAATTTGCTAGACGCGAGGGTAAGCAAATATATTTATTTACGTTAGGACACAGTGTAAGACCAGAGGTGTATGCACATACTGATCTCTGCATAGAGGATAAAATAGAAATCCTATAAGAATTTACATTGTATGGTGCCAGATCACTACTATCCGGTTAAATAATTAAACAAATTCAGTTGGTTATCCATAACGCAATTCTCTTCCTGGTAATCCGGTTTCATAAATAACTGATCCAATGGGGTAAGCTCGAATAGTGTCAGGCTCAAAATCTGTAAAATTGTGTAGAGATCCGTCTCGATATCGAGACGTTTTTTGATGATAGCCACCAGCACATAAACTGAAATGGCGATCCATATCTGACTCTTCACAGCATTCTCGGAGGTGCCAAAAAAGGATTTGATCCTCAGGTGCTGTTTGATCCATTTGAAAAAGAGCTCTACCTGCCATCGATAACGATAGAGATCGGCTATGGTCTGCGCTGGAATGACGAAGTTGTTGGTCAGAAAGTTGAAGGTCTTTCCGGTCTTCTCGTCGTAGTATTTGACTCGCCGCAATAGCTGAGGGTAGTCGTCCTTTGTGTTGAGCCCCGTTAGAACGATGGACTGATCGCATCTTAGTCCATTGGATGTATCGATAGCATGGGAGTATCGGCGTTTGTACTGGGTATTGCGCTTGGCTCGAATGACGAAGAAGCTTCCCGCTTGATTGAGTGTAAACAGTCGTTCGAAATCTACATATCCCCGATCCATGATGTAGAAAGCCCCGGGTTCTGTTATGAGAATGTCGAGCACATTGACGTCGTGTAGCTTGCCGTCTGAAATGTGAATAAAGGTCGGAATATTGCCTCTTAAATCCAGTAAGGTATGAAGTTTGACGGCTGACTTGGTTGAACGGAAAAGTGCCCATGGGAAAACGGAAAGGCAGAGATCGATAGTTGAGGCATCGAGAGCGTAAACCGTATTGTCGAGATCGAGTCCAAGATCTTCTTTTGCATATAGAGGTCGCGCAATTTTGATCAGTGCCTGGGCGAAGTCGGCGTAGATCCGCCAGTCTCGTTGTTCGTTGGCATCTGCCAGCGTGCTCCTGGATACCTTTGTCCGAATTCCCATATGGTAGAGTTTGTTCTTCTGGGCACGAAGGCAGGCTTCGATACCTCGAAGACCTTCGCGATAGGTAAGTTGAGCAAATGCCATCACCAGATACTGATCGAGACAACGGAATGTCTTCACATAGTGTTCGCCTTGGTAACGTTGGACACATCGGCGAAAAGTATGCAGTGGTAAATGATCGGTGACCTGTGAAAAAACAAGTTTTCCCTCGTGCATGGTTTGCTCCAAAAATAACGGAGCCTACCTTAGAGCAAGGCTTTTCACAGTTGAAATCGGTAACACCCATCAATTAGCTATTTCCATCACTAAAACAGTGAGTTATCGTAGTCATTGATCTCTTTTACCGGACAGTAGTGATAATTGTTAATAACAAAGACTTGCGTAATCCTTTGTTTAATGAATGCTAGTAAGGGAAACGAACAGGCTTTCCTGCCAGGTTTAGCATTTGGAGTTGGCATAATTTTTGTTTTCTTCGAGATACAAGTATGTATATACAAGATAAGATAAAATCCTGTTTAATTTGCAGCATAGAATTAACAGGACTGAAATAAATGATCGAACAAACCCGTATGGAAAGTTAAGCATAATGAGCAAAGAGGCTTCTTTATCATTTAGTCATTTCGGTTTCTTTGTTTCTGA
>JABHFC010000259.1 GCA_018676275.1 Gammaproteobacteria bacterium
AAAAATGTTGTTTTTGGATCTGCATTCGAAACCACCAGTTCACTTTTAATTTGTTCACCATCTGCAGTTTCAATACCAGTCACCTTATCAACATCAAGTAATATTTTTTGAACTCGGGTCTTGCATTGAATAGTAACGCCAACTGCTTCCGCCGACTTACGTAATGCTTCGGTAACAGCCCCCATTCCACCTGCGGGAAGCGATACAGCGCTATCACTCTTCCCTAACTGACCGGTGAGCCGATAAAGATAAGACAATACTGAGTTCGGAGAACGTGGGCCCATATTACTGCCCAAAACGGCATCAAAGCCCAGTACACCTTTTAGCAGTTCGCTTTGAAAATCTTCCTGCAGAACATCGTAAATATTAATCGCACCAATGCGTAACAATTCACGCATATCATCACGTCCCAACATTCTCACGCTAAGCCCCAGGCCAGCAAGCGTCATCAGATCCTTACGGTTTTTATGCACCAGACGTGGCGGCCGCGTCATGAATGTCTTTTCTAATATTTTTGCGAAGCGGCGCAGCTTGTTCTGAAAATCACGATATGCCTGCTGATCGCTTTCTGAAATACCAGCGCCGCTAAGCGAGTCTCTCTCAAGTATTAAGTGCTCATCACTTTTCGCCAGTGCAATCGTACTCAGGCTTTTAGCTGCCATAAGCAGACCATGACTGTTCAAAGATAAATCCGCTTCAATTTGAGGATGCAATAAATGCAGCAGGTGCGCACAGGCTGAAACAGAAAAGCCGTCGGCAAACTCGCGTGTGATAGCGGCCCCACCAACCCCTTCGTTTGCCTCAAGGATTAAGACTTTGCGTCCTGCTTTGGCAAGATAGCTCGCACAAACCAGGCCATTATGGCCAGCGCCGATTATAATGACGTCGTATTGCTTACTCATCGCTGAATGCCACCGGAACAATATTCTCACGCTTGAGATCTTTCAGAATTTCGCGGGCGGAATTTGCCCCAGGTGCGCCCATTACCCCACCGCCCGGATGGGTTCCGGACCCGGACATGTACATACCTTTAATCGGGCCACGATATTGCGCATAACCGGGAAAGGGTCTGTTGAATAACAATTGATCCATGGTCAATTCGCCCTGGAAAATATTACCCTCGGTCAGGCCCACTTCATCTTCAAGCTCCCGCGGTGTACGAATTTCCGTATGTAGAATCAAATCTTTGAAATCCGGACTGTATTCAGCAATCTGATCGATAACCGTTTTTCCAAAGGCATCGCGTTGTTCGTCTGTCCAGTCCTGGCCGTTTACTTTCGGTGGGCAGTACTGAACAAATACCGTCATCATGTGTTTACCCGGA
This sequence comes from Gammaproteobacteria bacterium, assembly GCA_018676275.1. Lineage (GTDB taxonomy): Bacteria > Pseudomonadota > Gammaproteobacteria > Eutrophobiales > Eutrophobiaceae > WLWS01. Next base: position 1,325 of record JABHFC010000259.1, read on the forward strand.
GGCGCCATAGTCGGGTCGACCTGGGTAGGAATTAAAGTATCCAGATAAGGGTCTTTCGACCAGCTACCATTCTTCCAGTCGTCATAGGCGCGTTCCATACGCTCAAGTGAGTCAATAAAGTGAAAATCTGCTTTTAGTAGTTCATGCCCCCTTGGCATGGCTTTGAAAGTCGGCATACCATCAAGCGAGATATTCAGTTTTCCGGACGAGCCTCTAATCTTGAAGTTCTTCGCTTTCTTAACAACATCAGCAGGCAGATCTTTCTCATCCATAATATTTAAAAAGGTTCGTTTCGGATCAAGATTGGAAATAACAATGTCGGCATAATGTTCATCTCCATTTTCCAGAACCACACCTTTTACTTTGCCATTGCTCACGAGAATTTTATCAACACCCGCATCAAGCATAATCTCGCCACCAAAAGACTGAAACGCACCCGCTAATGCCTTGGCAATCGAACCCATGCCGCCGCGAGCAAAACCCCAGGAACCAATACTGCCATCTACATCACCCATATAATGGTGCAAGAGGACATAGGCTGTACCAGGGGAGTAAACACCAAGCGCTGTTCCGATAATGCCGGAACCTGCCAGTTGGGCCTTGATGATGCTGGATTCAAAATACTCATCAAGAAAATCACCGACACTCATGGTCCAGAATCGAATAGTGTCATACAGAATTTCTTCACCCAGATCCCAGTAAGTCTTGATCATGTGAATCAGCTCCATCACATCACCGGGCTTGAATGATGTTGGATCTGGCGGGGTTCTCATCAGAAATGGACGAATAAGTCTGGTTTGTCGGGACACATCCGCTCTATAACGATCATAGGCATTAGCATCACGTGCAGAGTGTCTGGCTATTTCCCTATGATGACGTTCAGCATCCGCGTAGCTACCGAAATAGTCACCATTCTGCATAAAGGTAACGCCACCTTCATAGGGAATGATCTGTAAACCGTGTCGTGCCAGATCCAGATCACGGTATATTTCAGGACGAAACAGGCTGCAAACATAAGAACAATTGGAATATGTCCAACCTTCATACAGGGAGCGACTAACAGAAGCGCCGCCTATCCATGGGTTTTTTTCCACAAGCAGAACATTCAATCCGGACCTGGCCAGATAGGCCGCATTGGTAAGCCCGTTATGACCGGCACCTATAACAATTGCATCATACTTTTTCACTTGCTTGTCCCCATTACTACTGGCTTAGCTTGCTAATCATGAACAATCCATATACGAAGCGGACTCTCGGTTAAGGTTCGGAAGCGAATCGAATGTTTACTCTGCTATGTTGCCAGAAGGTCGAGGAGAATTCGAATCTCTCTAAAAAGAATAACTATCGAAATAGTGTAATTTATTGGACTAGATGCTGGTCCGGGGATGGTATTGAAACGCTAGTACAGGGGTTTCCAGTCCCCTGCTCTAGCGACTGAGCTAGCCTTACAACATTAATAAACAGCCACTTACGGCGCTTGCCGGTAAGGAATCGTACTCTAACTGCATATCAATCTGAATATATCCCGCACCTGATTGCACAGCGATATCTGCTAGCTGTCATCCGGGACGGATATCCCTGTCGTGTCCGAGTTAGACAGTCGAAATTGGTGTTTGCGGTTTTATTGACAAGACAGATATCTAACCTCATTGTATAAAAAATACTTAATGTATTTATATGCTTTAAAAAGAGTCGAGTTTGAAACCATCCAAAGCTTTTTATATTAAATTTGAGACTTAACAAATCAAATGAAAAATAGTTCAGTCGCGAATGCAACGACCGGTGCAATTTTATCTGCGGCGATTCTTTCTGCAATAGGGATAGCCTGCTGGAACCTGCTGCCGGTGACACTGGGGGCTGCTGCTGACTCTTATTCATTAAGCGATCAACAATTAGGTTTACTCGGCTCCTCGCTTTTAACCGGTTGGTTAATAGCGACGGTACCAGCCTTTTTTTACATGAAATCAATAAACCGAAGGTGGGTTACCGTTTTCGGTGTAAGCCTGGCGGCTAGCGGTTCCATAGTTTCAGTGTTTTTAGATTCAATACTCGTACTTTACATTTCATGGGCAATAGCTGGTTTTGGAATGGCGCTCATTTACTGTGTTTCGATTCAATTGATCGCTGAGCTTGGTGATATTGAACGCAGCTTTGGCTATAAAATTGTTGCCGAAGTAACTGGCGGGGCAATATTGTTATATATCTTCCCTGTTTTCATTATCAGTATCTGGCACTACGCCGGCGCCAGTTTTGGCGTAGCCATCACTTATATGTCAGCACTGTTTTTTCTGCGCTGGATAACTCCCTTTCAGCCTGAGGAACAGGAAAGCCCTGAAAGGAAAGAAGGCTCTGCACCACCAGCAGCCTGGATCGCTGTTATTGCCTTACTGGTTTTTCTAAGTGGTGTGACCGGACTCTGGGCATTTCTTGAACGCATTGGTACGGATATCGGCGTTAGTTCTAATCAAATGGGTGTATTTCTTTCCATCTTGAAGTTGTTCGGTGGTCTTGCTGGTCTCACTGTCATACTGGCAAGTGCAAAATTTGGGGTCCGCTGGCCACATATTGCTGCAATCATTACTATAGCTGTTGGCGTGCTGCTGTTGCACCTGGCGGAAGATGCCTATACCTACGCAGTAGCTATCTGGATCTGGGAATTTGGATTCTCATTGGGTGTAGCCTATCAATTCGCAGCCATTGCACGTCTTGATACAACAAACAGATTACTGCTACTAGTTCC
>JABHFC010000260.1 GCA_018676275.1 Gammaproteobacteria bacterium
TTCCCTGCCAGGAAGAAGAAGTGCTGGAATCAAAAGAAGAGGGCATAACACTGATCAATGCAGCGATGCTACAGTCTGTGACGGACAATGGCGATCAGGGTTTGCTGCTGAACTGTATCAAGATTGAGTTTATAAAAGGTGATGAACGCGGACAGTTTTCACTATCAGAGATTAAAGGTAGCGAATTCACTTTGGAAGCAGACAGTATCGTTTCATCCATAGGACAGGATCCTGATCTGAACGAATTGGGAAAGATGCTGGAAAGCAATGGCAGCCTGATAAAGATTAATGATAAGCAAGAAACCAGCATTGACGGTGTCTTTGCCGGCGGTGATGCAGCCAGTATGGAACGATTCGTCACTCATGCATTTGGTATGGGTAAAGATGTTGCCAGGGAAATTGATAACTACTTACACCCCGACACGCCGCAAGATAATAAAAAGAGAATAAACCGCTACCTGCAGGAAGAACGTACAGCACAAAGCAGGGATTCGGCGATGGATGTGAACATGGAAGTCATCAATACTTATTATTACGATCATCTTGCGAGAGAAAATCAGGAAATAGTATCCGTTGCGGAACGATTAACTAATTTTAATGAGACACAATTAAATTTTTCCATCGAAGCAGCCTTGAAAGAAGTGGATCGTTGTTTCAGTTGTGGCAACTGTATTTTTTGTGATAACTGTGTCTATTACTGCCCGGATATGGCCATTACCAAAACCGAGCAAGGTTACGAAGTGAATGATGATTTTTGTAAAGGTTGTGGTTTGTGCGTTAGCGAATGTCCTACCGGTTCAATAAAAATGTTTGAGGACAAGTGATGGACGATAAAAACCAGCGCATGTTACTTAGTGGCAACCATGCAGTGGCATGGGGTGCAAGATTATGTCGCCCACAGGTATGTCCGGTTTATCCAATTACACCGCAGACACCTATCCTCGAAAAAATTACCGAGTTTGTTACAGCGGGTGAGATGCAGGCAGAAATAATTACGCCGGAATCAGAACATTCTGCCATGGCTGCAAGCATAGCAGCGGCTATGACAGGCACCAGGGTATTTACCGCAACTTCATCACAGGGCTTGTTACTGATGCATGAGTTATTGCATTGGGCAGCCGGTGTTCGTTCATCCATTGTCATGTTCAATGTAAACAGGACGATTGCATCGCCATGGGGTTTCTGGCCGGATCAGACTGATAGTATGGCGCAACGAGATACCGGCTGGATACAGATCTATACCGAATCAGGACAGGAGTCGCTGGATGCGGTGATCCAGGCATTCAAGCTGGCAGAGCAGGTTAAACTTCCAACCATGATCAATCATGATGCTTTTTATGTATCCCACGCTGTTGAAGCAGTCGAAGTACCAAGCCAGCAAAGTGTTGATGATTTTCTGCCGGCGATAAATGTCGAGAATCGACTTGATCCAGAAATTGGTCAATCTGTTGGCAGTAACGCCATGCAGGAAACCTATCGGAGAGCACGACAGGATCTTGGTGATGCCATGGATGATGTATTACATGCCAAAATCGAAATCAGCCATGAATGGGAAAAGATATGTGGTCGAGATCAACACGGCGGCATAGTAGAACGTTACCGTTGTGAAGAGGCGGAACTTGTCATAGTCACACTGGGTAGCATGTGCGGCACTGTACGTGAAGCCATCGATGTTATGCGTGACCAGGGACGCGCAGTTGGGCTTCTTAAGGTGAAACTGTTCAGACCATTTCCAATTACCATGGTACGTGAAGCCCTGCATGGTGTTCCTGATGTGCTGGTACTGGATCGTAATTTTTCACCGGGCCTGGGCGGAGTACTGCATCAGGAACTACGTTCCGCACTTTATGGAATGGAAAAAGCGCCAAATATTTATGGCTACCTGGCTGGTGCCGGTGGTGTAAATGTATCACCAGAAAAAATTATCGAATATGCTGATACCATTGAAGATGCAGTTCCTTCATCAGAATCAATCTGGATATAGAGAACGCTTATGGACTTTGTAAACTTTAAAGAATCCAATGCCTTCATGTCAGGTCATGTCGCCTGCCCCGGCTGTGTCGAAGCCTTGTCGATGCGCGTAATTTTAAATAAGGTTGGGCCAAATGCAGTTGCAGTTGTGCCGCCATCCTGTACAGCCGTAATTTGTGGACCTCATCCGAATAGTGCCATCGGTATACCTGTGTACCACACGTCGTTGGAATCCAGTGGCGCATCCGCCAGTGGGGTTAGACGTGCGCTTAATGCCCAGGGTAAAAATGATACTACGGTGCTGGTTATGGCCGGTGATGGAGGTACTTATGATATCGGTTTTCAGGCCTTGTCCTCTGCAGTGGAACGCAATGAAGATATTCTTTATATCTGTTTTGACAATGAAGGTTATATGAATACCGGTGGGCAAAAGAGCGCATCAACGCCATTACATGCCGCCACAGGATCAACCCCTGCAGGGAAAGTCAGTAAAAAGAAAAATATTATTGAAATGCTGGCAGCGCAGGAAATCCCTTATGTCGCTACTGCCAGTCCCGGTCATCTCGAAGATATGGCAAACAAAGTCGAGAAAGCAATGGCGATAAAAGGCATGCGATTCATTGCGGTTAATATTCCCTGTTTGCCCGGTTGGGGTCTGGAAGATAACCAGGGTATTACTTCATCGAGACTGGCTGTTGAATGTGGCATGTTCCCGCTCTACGAAGTGGAAAATGGATATAAATACACCTTGAACTGGAAAAACAAGGACAACTCAGTTGACGAATACCTGAAGATGCAAAAACGTTATCGCCATCTTACAGAAGAAGCAATTAATGAAATTCAGGTATCCATTGATGCCGATTGGGAGCGATTGTTAAAAAAGGTCAGGGCTTCAGAATAGTTTGTTTAGCTAAGCTGACGCAGACTATCATCGTATAGTCGAATAATTATCTGATATGGAAAAGGGCAAAGAACCTAATAAGTAATATTGTATGTATAAAATCCCTCTGTTATATAGTAATTGACATTAAGCTTGTTAGCTTCTCATTTATTAACTGAGTGCCTGGGAAACAGGACATAGCATAGGGTGACCCACATGTTAAAAGTTCAGCAAAGTATTATTCAAATACAATCTATCCTGCAAAAGAGCAAGCTGAATTACTCAAGTCTTGTTGTCGGAATCTTATCCATTATTTTTTTATTTCCATCAGCATCACAATCAGAAAGTATCAGTCGTCCGTTTCAGGAATTTGGTATCACGGATAACAACATTTTTTTATATTACGAAGACTATGACGCCGCAATAAAATTCTACGATGAAACACTGGGTTTTAAACCGGTGCTGACTATTGATACTGCGCGGATGTATCATATTGCGAATAACTCTTATGTGACAGCGGTAAGAGGCCAGGCTGAAAAACATAATTTGAGCTCGAATAAACCTGTGACATTCGCACTTGTAACAGATGAACTGGATGTCTGGCGTTGTTATCTGCTTAAGAATAATGTCACGATTTTATCTGACGTTAAAATGGAAGAAGCTTCGATGCAACAGGGCTTTGTTGCACTGGATCCCGGTGGTTACTATCTGAATTTTCTTCAGTTCAAGCCGCATCGAAAAAACAGGAAATTAATGAGTAGCTTAAACGATTTGAAATCTGTTTATGTCAATCCACAAGGGACTCGTTGTGGTGAACAAAAATTGGGAGTCAAGGCAACGATAGCCAGTTTTTATTATAAAGATCCAAAGTCTATACATAAGCTGTATAAAAAAGAATTAGGATTTAAAACGGTAGTAAAAGAAAAGCACGCCACAATATATAAAACATCTCCGTCAGGTTTTTTTCGCGTAGTTGATGGTGCGCACGGCTTCCATAAACCAATCGATGATCAAGCACTTAAGAAAGGCGCTATGATGTCTTTCTTCACTAATGACACAGTGGAAGGCTGGTTTGATTTTATTCGAAAGCGTAAAGATGTTGAGTTACGTTTGCCGAAAATGTCAGATCGGGAAGAACTGAAGGCCTTCGCCTTTAACGACTATGAAGGTTATTCTATAGAATTTGATTATTTCCCGGAAGCAAAAATCAATATGGATCTGCGTAAATCTATAAAAGATAACGCAGACCTTCAATTGGAAGTTGGTCAAAATCATTATTCCTCCAAGAAGCCATGGCGTGGGTCAAACAAAGAAGAAAAAATGTTTTTTACCCTGGGGATGATGAATGCCTATGCTGAATCTGTGCGTCACAAGGCAAAAATACTTGGGTTGGGTGAACCGTTAACGGCGGAAGAAACGGATGATTTGTATGAGTATGCAAAAATGATCGCTGAGAGCAATAAGGTCAAGATCTATCGGGAAAAAGAATTGCTTGTGACAGACTTATTCCCGGCGTCTATCACGAAAGATAGACATGTCATTCTCATCTATATTGATGATACTCTGGACAAGTATCTGAAGATCAAGGCAGATAAAGAAAAGCTTGTAAAAACCGGGAAATATATAGGTGAGGCCAGAAAAAATATTGCCCGCCGGTTTGGAAAACTACTAAGTTACAAAAATGATGTTGTCGAAGAGAAACTTCGGAAAAAATTGAATTCCGAGTAGTGTTTTCCGATCACGTCAGATCTTTTAATTTGGCTGGAGAGTCATTTCATTTTCCTGCAACATAAATCTTGACTAGCACTTAATGTGAGCTACCATCATAGTGTATTAGCAGTAAATATTATTGTGTAGGGGATCTATAATTGTATTTACTTCAACTTCAATAACGTAATACATACTAAATAGCATTCAGTACCCTTGGTCCACGAGGAATAGGCTTTCCGGATAAACGCAAAGTCTTCAGGAGATAGTTAATTAATGGATAACTCATCATCTCAGAAATCTAAATCGCCCTTAAAGCAGAAAGTGCTGGATTCTCATTCCGACCTTTTAAGCAAATACGCGAACGACATTATTCTGCTAACTGACAATGATTGGCAAATATTAAAAGTTAATGATAAAGCTCTGAGTGTCTATCAGTACGATATAAGCGAAATTGTCGGAATGCTTGTTACTAAACTTGAAAAAATTGATGAAAGGAATGAGGAAGTTGAGCTTGATTTCTCATTTAAAAATGGTTTTCTTTATGAAGCTGTGCATATAAAAAAGGATGGTACTACTTTTCCTGTAGAAATAAGTTTGCGTACTATGAGAGTAGAAGGTGTCAGGTATAAACAGCTAATTGTTCGAGATATTACAGAAAGAAAAATAAAAGAAAAAGAGTTGCGTCAATATGAAAATATTGTATCCGCTTCCAAAGATATGATGGCTATTCTGGATACGGAGTATAGATATCTAGCTATCAATAATAAATATATGCAGGCCTTTAATAAGCAAGCAAATGAAATAATCGGTCATACATTATCCGATTTGTTTGGAGAAAAAGTGTTTAGTGAAGCAATAAAACATCGTGTTGATGCCTGTCTGACAGGTGAAGAGGTCAGGTATCAGAACTGGTTTGACTTTCCAGGAACCGGGAAACGCTATCTGGATGTGCATAACGTACCTTACTATGATGAAAACGAGCAACTGAGTGGTTATGTGGTAAATGCGCGAGATATAAGCGACTTCAAGCTAGCCGAAGAAAAATTACAGCAGAATGAAGAAAAATATCGCGAATTGGTTGAAGATACAAATGTCATGTCATGGGAGGCAGACATTGTAACGGCGCAGTTTACCTATATGTCTCCTCAAGCAGAAAAACTAACAGGGTTTAGATCTGAAGAATGGTGCCAGGAAGGCTTCTGGGAACAGCGGATTTATTTTGAAGATAGAGATGGGGCTCTACGTTTTTGTAAGGAAAGTGTGGCAAGAGGTGAGGATCACTCATTTGAATATCGCATGGTCAAGGCAGATGGTGGACTAATTTGGATTGGTGACAATGTAAAGATTGTATACGATGAAAAAGGCACAGCAATAAAACTTCGCGGAGTAATGATAGACATTACTGATAGGAAAGAGGTCGAAGAAGAACTGGATAAAACAGCTCTTGCGGTGGAGGTATTAAGATCGTGTAGTTCAGCGATGATACGTGCCGAATCTGAGTTGGAATTGGTGCAGCATATTTGTGATGCAGTTACGTCTATCGATGGGTATACATATGCTTGGTTTGGATATGCCGAAAATGATGATATTAAAAGCGTGAGTCCAGTTGCACAGAGTGGTTTCGATAGCGAACAGTTCGCTAGTGCAAAATTCACCTGGGATGATTCGCCCAATGGCTGTAGTCCTACTGGAGAGGCGATAAAAAGCAGAGAGTATGTAGTTAGCCAGGATATCTTGAATGATCCATCGTGCGCATATGCACGTGACGTTGCTTTGGACAAGGGGTTTAAGTCATTAATCGCTTTGCCTTTGAAACTGGGGGATGAGTCATCAATTGGCGTACTGGAAATCTATTCTGATAAATTGGAAATATTTACTGAAGATGCAATATCCTTGCTTCAGCAGTTGGCGAATGATTTAACTTTTGGTATTAAAGCACTACGTACGACCGCTCAAAAAAATGAATACTCGGAGCAGTTAGCTGGCTCACTGACAGAAACCATTGAGACAATTGCATTAACGGTTGAAATGCGTGACCCCTATACCTCCGGTCATATGCGGCGTGTAGCAGCATTGTGTGTTGCTATAGCAGAAAAAATGGGATTGCCAGAAAATGAGATAAGTGGAATAGAATTATGTGCCAGTATTCACGATCTGGGGAAAATTTATATCCCCTCAGAGATTCTAAATCGCCCAGGGAAATTGACAGCAGCAGAATTCGATATCATTAAGACTCACAGCCAGGTTGGTTATGACATAGTTAAAGGCATCAAACTACCCTGGCCGGTAGCAGACATGATTTTACAGCATCACGAAAAGCTCGATGGAAGCGGTTATCCACAGGGCTTGCAGGGTGATGAAATTTGCCAGGGCGCAAAAATTATTATTGTGGCGGATATAGTTGAGGCGATTAGTTCACATCGACCGTATCGTCCTGCGCTCGGAATTGAAGTCGGAATTGAGCATATTAAGAAATCTAAAGGGGTTCAGTACGCGTCGGAAGTAGTCGATGCCTGTATAGAAGTTTTTGAAATGGATAATTTTGAATTCGCAGACGATAAAAGAGCTTAATAAATAATCAGGCAAAAGTCTTATTAACACGATATTTATTATCTGGCACTTACTCTTTAAAAAAAAACAAGCGACCTTTCTATTCAACTTGAAGTATAACTTCTGATTCTTTCATAGACTGCACTTCTGCATCACTATGGGGTAATGGCTTGTTTTTGAATTGCCAGTAAAGATCCATTTGATCTGCATAATGTGGAGCCTTTGTGCCATCCGGTGCAATAAACCCGCTTTGACCTGGTGCAAATACATCCCAACCTTGTATTTTTCTATCCTTTGCAACAAACAGATTATTTTCTGTGCCACGATTCATGATCACCGGCAAAGCCATCTCGTTGTCTTTGGTGGTTTGGGCAACACCGCGGAAATTAAAGGCAGAAAAATTATGTGGATGTGGTTTCAATTGCCATTTATTTGGATCTGAACCAAATTTATTTGCTAACTCTTTCACTGAACTTGTGAATGTCTCACCTAATACTTGTTGAGGATTTCTGTCATTGAAAAAGTCATAATCGACTGCCTTACCATTTTCAATTTGGTCTATTGTGTTAACAATTATCTTGACACCGGCCGAGACCGGTATAGCTGCGCTAACAGCATTGATGGGATAGCCGGGTGATGCGAAGCGAAAGAAATACTTGTCACCAACATCATCTTTTAACACTGTACTTGATAGTTTAGTTAGCCAGTTCTGCATAATTAACGGTGCACCATCACCATCAAACACCCCATCTTTGTTCTTGTCCCACCAGTAAGCATCCCATTGCTCCAGTACATGCAGAGAATCCTTTACCAGTTTGGGTTGATTATTTTCTGCCAACTCTTTTTTCAATAGCGGTAAGAAATACCTGAGATTCAGGTCTGCGAAAGAACTACGGCTGTTAATATCCCAGATTTCTGCGCTGGTGAATTTCTTTTTTGCTTCAAGTTCAGATATCAATATATCTACACGTTCTGCTTTGCCCCATCGTCGCCACCAGAGATCTGAATTGCGCCAGTTATGCTCCGGGCGATTGTTCCAGTTTGTTATGTACCCCTGTTTCGGATTATAGACGTGAGGATTCTTTTTAAATGGCAAGTAGGACTGCCAGTCCATGCTGCCATCACCGGGTGCTGGCAGGCGATTATCATGTCCATTTTTTCTCACCGGGTATTTACCGGTGTGGGTATAACCAATGTTTCCCTTTTTATCCAGGTAATAGAAATTTATATTCGTCGACATTCTTGATAATTGTTTACGCCAGCTCTTAAAGTTCTTTTGCCTGGCTAATTCGACCCAGGCCACACTGGTTTCTACTTCATGACCTTCCCATGAACGTTTTTTGCTGTAGACAAGACCCGCTTGTTTATCGATTAATATCACCGGGCCATAGTGTGTACGGTAAAAAGTTTGTCTTATGGTCTGTTGGTCTTTAATACTTATAGTTTCAGAACGTTTGCTTAAGGGCTGATAGCTACCGTTGTAGAAATACTCATCAGCATTATCGGGATTTAATTTGCTGACATAGATATCCACCAGATCGCCAAAGCCCGCCGTACTGCCCCAGCTTATATCACCATTATGGGCAAACAGCATAAATGGGTAAGCAAACAAGGTGTTGCCGACGACATCAAAACCGGCACCGTGCAATCCAACACCATAAACATAGGAAGGGTTTATCCAGCCAAATTGCGGACCATTTACAAGCAGTCCTTTGGCATCTTTAGTTTTTTTGGAATTTACCAACCAGACATTACTGGCGGAAGAAAAGCCGGCTTTTCCCGGAATACCAGATTGTGTTAAGTGCTTTTCAATATAGGATTGTCTGGACTCGTCATCGGAAAAATTTTGATGTTGTCCTTTAGTATCAAAAGCCAGTGGTGTTAGTGTTTGTATTGAGGCCATCTGCATGTCAGCAAGATAGGCTGGGTTTTGTTTACCTCGGTATTTAATATTTCGCCGGGTCGCGTGACGGTCCGGAACTGTAACAGGTGAAGTCTTATCATAAATTGGCAGTGTTGCATTAAATATTTGCCAGGCTTTGTCAGCACCATGTTGTTTTGTTAATTCCTGGTAGAAACCCAGGTTATTTATTTCTTCGTTAAAATCGGCATAGCGATGCGCCATACTTCCGGCAATAACCAGTAATACATCATAGACAGTCCATATTGAAGGTTTAAAATCAA
>JABHFC010000261.1 GCA_018676275.1 Gammaproteobacteria bacterium
AACAGAAAAACCGATATCGAATTGTTGGCCCGGATGAACTTGATAATAACCAGGACTATATAAGCATTGATTCCCCTTTGGCCAGGGCTCTGTTGGGCAAGCTTTGTGATGATGAAATAAGTCTGAAGCTTGGTACGAATATACAAAATTACTATATTCTGGAAATAGACTATGCCTGGTGAGACCAAAGAGAAGCTCGGCTCTGAAGCACCTGCGACAGGAAGACCGCCACCTGTTCGACCAGGCGAGCAAGAGTGTTGCAAGCGAGGCTGCGAGCCCTGTATTTTTGATTATTATGAAATCGCTCTAAAACGTTGGCTGGCAGAAAACCAGAATATAGGGCCCGATATGATTGCCGGGTAGCATTGTTGTTTTGCTCTGATATGGACAAATACTGTGAAATCACGTCTGACATAGCATTGCGGCAGCTGCCAGGCTACACAGGACGGCAATATTCATAAATTCGTATTTTGACCGACAGTCAGTTAAAATCCCGCCGGTTGTACACATTTGTATGTTTATTTCAGTAGCCTAGAGACGGCATCTCCTGTAATTTACCTTGTTCTGTCGGCGATTTTCAGTCTAAATTAGCAGGCTGGGTGGTATTTGCAGGGGTTTCAGCTAATTTTCGTGCTTATCTCGCTGAAAAGGTCTGAAATTCGGTATTTGAGGGATAAACGACGAAATGTTGTGGCAAGGACATGCGAAAAGTTGGTATTTGCGCCCTGTGTCTATACTGCGCCAACTACAGATAATATATGTTTTAATCTCGTTGAGTGAGGCGAGGGAACATCGTCAGGCTCTGCATCAGAGCTACTAGTCATCTTTAAAGAGAGGAAATCAAGGTGAAAAAAATGTTTGTCGGGAATCTGCCCAGCGAGGCAACAGAGGAATCGGTCACAGAATTATTCTCGGAATTTGGCAAGGTGCGTTCCATCCACCTGGTAAGCGACGTTTTCACGCGCAAGTGCCGCGGTTTTGGTTTTATTGAAATGGAAGGTCACGAAGCAAGAGCGGCTATTACCGGACTTAATGGTAAAAATTTCAACGGTAAACAATTGCGTGTTAATTTCGAAGAACCGCGCGACAACTTCAAGAAAAAAGGCGGACGACGACGCTAAATTAGCAAGGCGTACAGTTTTTTTGAATTAAGAATTATTTCAGTTTAAATCGATCCATTTCAATCCTGGAATGGATCGATGTAATCTCCCATAGTAGTTTCTATCGAACATTATTACAGACTTAAACAATCCCCTTGTTATCACTTTCAGTTTTAGTTGAATTGCTATAGTTAGTATCTTGTCGGTTTAGATTGACTGAGTGTTTTTTACAGTAGATATCAAAAACCTTGTCCGGTGTTAAACCCGCACATATCATTGAAGACACCAGGAAGTGCAGAACATCAATCAATTCAACTCGTATGTTTTGTATGTCAATTTCATCCTTACTCCACCATTTCCAAAGTAATTCTTCATCCAGTTCTATTAATTCTTCAGACATCGCTTTCGAATATTTTGCCAACCATGTGTTTGGCAAGTCGTTCACCTTCAATTGATCATTGTTCACTGCCGAAAAAATCGCTTCCATGTCCAGGGCTTTTCCCGTTTGATCACGCAAATTGTTTTTGGAAAAAACATAATTATTTAAATCAGTTTGCATTTCGAAAATTTTCTGCAGCATATCAATGCTGTTCTCGTTAGAGCTGGCAGTCATACTTCTTACTCCGTTTGTTTTTAATTAATTTGTTATTTTTGACTTTTGTATTTTTCAAAAAAACTTCGCCCCAGACTTTCAGCTTCAATTATTTGCAAATGGTCGAGTTTTTCAGTCACTTTACTCAATCCTTCTAAAGCTCTTTTTTCTTTACCTCTGGATGCCACATACATCCAGGCATATGAGTTCACATAGTCCTTTTCTACTCCTTTTCCCTGTCCATATAAAACACCCAAATGATATTGTGCCGGTTGGTAGCCCTGCATAGCTGCATTTAAATACCAGGCACTGGCTACAGAATAATCCTGATCCACACCAAGTCCTTCCGCGTAGTGTTTTCCAAGTTGATACTGTGCCTTGTCATAATCATTTTCAGTCGCAGCGTGATACCAGATGACGGCTTTACGTGCATCGGCCTCTACTACAATGCCCTGATCGTAGAATCTACCAATCTGGTATTGAGCTTTGTAATAATGACTAGTTGAGGCCTTGTTAAACCACTCATAAGCGAGGGCATAATCCTGCTCTACAATTTCCCCGCTTAAGTACATGGCGCCGATTTCATATTGCGCCTGCGCATAACCCTGCTCAGCCGCAGCCTTGAACCAGTCAGCTGCAATTTTGGGATCTTTGGGTACACCTCGCCCTTGCTGATACATGATGCCGAGATTGTATTGGCCCTTGGCATATTCCTTGTCCGCCGTTTTGCGAAACCACTCCACCGCATCGACGTCTGACTGTGCCACGCCGGTCCCGTGGAGAGAACATAATCCGAGATTCAGTTGTGCTTTAAGATTATCCTGCTTGGCGGCCTTTCGATACCAGCCGACTGCGGATGTATCATTTTTTTGAACACCCAGACCATTAGCATACATATAACCCATGTTATAACGGGCCTGGGCATGACCCAATTTCGCTGCTTTTTTATAACATTGAAAAGCCTTTTTGTAATTTTGACTGGTACCCAGGCCATTCTGGTAACTCCAGCCCATTACAGCAATAGCATCTGCATTATTGTGACCAGCAGCAAGACGTAACCAGTAAAAAGCTTCGTCATAATCCTGCTTAATGCCCTGACCTTCCAGGTACATTTCACCAACCCTTGCCTGTGCCTCCACCGAATCCTGCTTTGCTGCTTCCCTGTACCACTGGGCTGCAAGCCCCATGTCTTTAGCAACAACCAGTCCACTGTCATACAAACCAGCCAGAGTATATTGCGCTGTTACATCTCCATTCTTGGCTTCACCAATTAAAAAAGTGATTTCTGTGTTTTCACTCACCGTTGATAACTCGTTTTCATTTCAATCATTAAGTCATGTATTTAACAAAGACTCTTTTTCTTTTCTGCTTAGTTGTTTAATCTGGTATTCTCTCTTCGACGCTTGCGAGCGTGTCTGGCAACTTTCCTGATACACCAGTTCTACAGGTCTTCGTGCACGTGTATAAGCTGAGGCGGCGCGATTATCATTATTATGCTCATTGATACGACGTACAATGTCATTTGTAATCCCAGTATAAAGACTATCATCGACACACCTGACAATATATATAAACCAGCTATTCATAAGATGTTACTTTAATGGATATCACTAATAATAGAAAATCTTGAGCTTTAGAATTTTGTAGTCGTAACCACAATGCCCTTACTTACCCTTAATAATGTCTCACTCGCTTACGGACACCAGCCACTACTGTCGGACGTAAACCTGCGGGTGTCCAGAAACGAGCGTGTCTGCCTTGTAGGTCGAAATGGTACTGGCAAGTCAACCTTGTTCCGTTTGCTTAGTGGTGAAGCTCAGCCCGATGAAGGAGATATCTGGTACAGAGACACATTGCGAATTTCATATTTACAGCAGGAAGTCCCCGAAGGTATTCAAAACAGCATTTATGAAGTTGTCGCCGCTGGTTTGGGCGATATTGGTTTGTACCTGAGCGAATACCACAATGTTATTCATCATCCGGAACAAAAAGCCAGGCATACACTGGATGAGTTACAACAGAAAATTGATGTACTGGATGGATGGAATATAAGTCAGAAAGTCGAAACTGTACTGAGCCGCTTATCGCTACCAACAGAAAAAATGTTCGCTGATTGCTCCGGTGGGATAAGACGACGGGTAATGTTGGCCCGTGCCCTGGTTAGTAACCCCGACATATTGTTACTGGATGAACCCACAAATCATATGGACATCGCTTCAATCACCTGGTTGGAAGAGTTTCTACTTGGTTTTCAGGGTGCCCTAATCTTTATTACCCATGACCGTACACTACTACGTCATCTGGCCACACGTATTATTGAGCTGGATCGCGGTACGCTTTGCTCATTCCCCGGCGATTACGATCACTATCTGGACAAAAAACAAAAACAGCTCGATGCCGAAGAACGCGCTAACGCAAAATTTGATAAAAAACTTGCTGAGCATGAAGTCTGGATACGACAGGGAATCAAGGCCAGGCGTACCAGAAATGAAGGTCGCGTAAGACATCTGCAAGACATGCGTCTGGAACGCAGTCAACGTATCAGTCAGCAGTCCAAAGCCAGGCTTGATCTGGATAAAGGTGAAGTCTCTGGCAAACTTGTGGTTGAATTACGAGACGTCAGTTTTAATTATGATGAACATTGTATTATCAATAATTTTTCAACCCGTATTATGCGTGGCGACCGGGTTGGTATTATTGGTCCAAACGGTTCCGGTAAAAGTACCTTATTAAAGCTCCTGCTTGCAGAACTGAAGCCGGTAGAAGGATGGGTGGCCAGTGGCACAAAACTGCAAACCGCTTATTTTGATCAACAGCGTGCACAACTGGATCTGGAAAAAACTGTACGTGAAAATATCAGCCATGGTTCAGATCAGGTCACAATAGCCGGGAAATCCCGACATATTGTCAGTTACATGAAAGACTTCCTGTTTCCTCCTGAGCGAATTAACTCGCCGGTTAAAAGCTTGTCCGGAGGCGAGCGTAATCGTCTTTTGCTCGCCAGAATTTTTACTCTGCCTGCAAACATGCTGGTACTGGATGAACCGACTAATGACCTGGACGTTGAAACGCTGGAACTGCTGGAAGAATTACTGGCAGAGTATGATGGAACTTTATTATTAGTCAGTCATGATCGAACCTTCCTCGATAGAGTTGTTACCAGCACTATCGTTTTTGAAGGTGAAGGTAATGTTAACGAATATGTCGGTGGCTATGAAGACTGGGTAAGACAGCGACCTGTGAGCAAAACACTAAACAGTCCGAATCTGGAAAATACATCCCGGGAAAAACCATCTAAAAATGAAAAACAAAAACACAAGCTCAACTACAACGAACAGCAGGAATTAAAGTCTTTACCTGCAAGCATTAAAAAACTGGAAAACTTGCAACAACAACTTGAAGTTCAGATCGCCAGTAATGATTTCTATAAGCAGGATAAAGAAAATATCACTAAGTCTTTATCAGAACTGGAAAAAACAACAAAGGAACTTGAACTAGCGTTTGAACGCTGGGACTATCTTGATAGTTTCTAGAACTATTCTCAGCATTCACATTAAGCCTTTATTCCCAAGGTATTTTGCAACACATACAATTTCTGTGTCATAGTAAGCGCATAATAATTAGAACTAATATGTCTATGTCACCAGCAGAACCCGTTCATCAAGTCTGGTCTTCGCGACTCGCCTTTATTTTTGCCGCCGTTGGTAGTGCAGTTGGCCTGGGTAATCTCTGGCGCTTTCCCTATATCGTCGGTGAAAATGGTGGTGGTGCTTTTGTAGTCATTTATATTGCTTGTATGCTACTTCTCGGCATACCTTTAATTACAGCCGAACTACTTATAGGTAGACGAGGTCAGCAAAGTGCAATAAACACGATGCGTACTCTTGCCAGCGAGGAAAATGTTTCTCCTTTGTGGGCCGGGCTGGGCTGGTTGATGGTAATTATTCCACTGCTGGGATTAACCTACTACAGCGTAGTTGCAGGCTGGGGACTGGCCTATGTCGTCGAAGCAGTGCAAGGTACTTTCACGGGGATCAGTGGTGATGATTCGAATCAGCTATTCAATTCACTCACCGCGGATCCGCTTAGGCTGGCAATCTGGCATGGTATTTTTATGGCCGTCACCGTCTTTATTGTCGCCCGTGGAGTAAATGCCGGGCTTGAGAAAGCAGCCAGCCTGATGACACCTGCCTTGTTTGTGATCCTGATTATTCTTGTCGTCTACGGTATGTTCGCCGCCGATTTCTCTGCCGGTTTTCACTTTCTTTTTAATATGGATTTCTCCAAGATAACTGGGAAAACTGTTCTTATGGCTCTTGGACAGGCATTTTTCTCCTTGTCTATAGCGGTAGGTGTGATGATGACTTATGGCGCTTATTTACCAAAGGACGTATCTCTACCGAAAGCAGCAGCTACGGTGGCCCTGGCAGATACAGCGGTTGCATTGCTGGCAGGCCTTGCCATATTTCCTGTAGTTTTCGCTTCCGGTCTGGCACCAGACAGTGGACCTGGATTGATTTTTGTCACCATGCCAGTTGCTCTTGGTCAAATGCCAGCAAGCATTTTGATAGCGACCTTATTTTTCGTCCTGCTCTGTTTCGCAGCCATTACCACTGGAATAGGAATGTTGGAACCCGCCGTGTCATGGCTGGAAGAACACAAGGGTATGAAACGACCGCATATGGCAGTAATGACAGGTATTTTATGTTGGGCTTTGGGTCTTTCTTCGGTGCTTTCTTTCAACATCTGGTCAGATGTATTCCCACTCGGGTTTATAGAATCATTTGCGGAAAAAACGATATTCGATTTACTCGATATGACCCTGGCGAATTTTCTGATCCCACTTGGCGGTTTGTTGATAGCAATATTTGCCGGTTGGGCGATGTCACGTTCATCCACAATTGATGAACTGGGGCTTGGAGATGGTAGGTTGTATCGATTATGGCATTTTCTAATTCGCTACCTGGCACCTCTGGCTGTGTTGATGGTTTTTCTTTCGAATATTTAAGACTGTGAGATGTAATCCTGAAGATTAATATCATCTACGCCCGGTACTGTTTTCCGGATAAACTCATCTTTGCGATCCATTGGCATAGTGGCGTCAATGCCGATACGTCCCCAAAAATCCTTATGCGGGTCCCGATAGAAACCGGGAATGTCGTGTAATACCATCACTCGTTTGTCGACACGTCCCCGGGTTAGATAGGCCCAGATAACTTCATTCATATTAGTGATGTCAATATCTTCATCCACTACAAAACAGGCACGGTTATAATCCATATTGGCACCGAAGGCAGTTGTTAATACCTGTTTGGCATGACCTTCATATTGTTGCTTTATTTTTATTGTCGTATTCATGAATGCAGGTGCACAGCTGACGTCGATTATTCCAGGCAAACCGGCATTAACTAAATGTTGATAGGTACGAGCTGCCGTCACCGCCTCAAGAGGACACAGATCTTCACTTGAGCCGCACAACAAACTGTGAAACAGAGCATCTTTTTGCCAACTCACATTGGTGATTTCAAATACGTGATTCTCACCTTCAGGTACGTAATATCCGAGAAACTCACCAAATGGTCCTTCCTTACGTAATTCATTTGGCAATATACGACCTTCGATAACAATTTGCGTTGTCGCCGGAACTTGCAGATCAATCGTTTCACATTGATACATGTCTATCGGATTACCTGAAATCGTAGAGGCAATATTCAATTCACTCCAGTCAATTGGTATTGAAGCACAGGCAGCCAGGAATATTTCGGGGGATACACCAATCAGTAATGCAACTTCCAGAGCTTCGCCCTTTGCTTCTGCCCGAGCTTGATATTTTGCTAAATCATGGCTGCTCCCCAGACGAACACGAAGTTCATCGTCACTCACATGCATAGAACGGTGAAAGGACAGATTGGGAATACCGGTGTCTGGATCCTTTGCCAGAAATATTGCAGAGGTAAAATAGGGTCCGGCATCTTTTTCATGGTAGGTAATCAGAGGCAGGTCGCCGAGTTTACCCTGCACCAGATCTGCTGGTGCGTCTACAAGACGAGTCGACGGTTCTGACATCGACTTACTTTGTTCTACCAAAGCAGACCAGCTTTTACAAAAACCATCAACCGGTGCTTTAATCAATTCACATAAACGTTGGCGACTACCATAAATATTGGTCACTACTGGCAGATCACTGCCTTTTACCTTATTGAAGCGCACTATCTGATCACCCTGAAGCTGAACTTTTTTCGTTACCGCAGCAAGCTCAAACTCAGGATCGACTTCTTTTTCTACAATCAGGACCTGATTACTATCAGCCAGTTGTTTTAGATATTTATGCATACGCCAGGGCTTTTATATTGATGGAAATTGAATGTCCCCTGCATTATCAATAATTAGCCTGTTATGCGCAAACTCAGCTGATGAATCCTCAACTCTTTTGATTTCTCTGCCAATTCCACTACCATATCGCACCTTTTTAATTGCCGTGGAGCCAAAGTGCAGGAATTTATCACCGGTCAGCGATGGATCAATGATGCCGAATTACCTCTGGGTCTTGGCACGGTAATGGAAGTTGAACACCGTACGCTTACAGTTATGTTTGAAAGTATCGGCGAAACTCGTACCTACGCAAAGCAAACAGCTCCCTTAACCCGTGTTGTTTTCAGTAAAGGAGACACTATCAATAGCCGCGATGGGGTTGAAATTATTGTTGAGTTCGTGAGTGAAGATGGGGGGCTTTTGTTTTACTCTGGAAAAGACAAGCAGGGAATAACACATGACATTGGCGAAATCCTGCTAGACAACCAGATCCAGCTCAGCCGTCCATCAGAAAGATTATTTAGTGGACAAATTGACAGCGACAAGTGGTATGCATTGCGTTATCAAACCTTGCGAGAACTGAATCGACTTGGCCATTCAGCTCTGCGAGGGCTCACTGGCTGTCGAACCAGCCTTATTCCTCATCAGTTATATATTGCACATGAAGTAGCGCATCGTTATGCCCCCCGTGTATTGCTAGCTGACGAAGTAGGACTGGGTAAGACCATCGAAGCAGGTTTGATCCTCCATCAGCAATTACTGACAGAGAGAGCCCAACGAATACTGATCGTAGTGCCAGAGAACCTTGTACATCAATGGCTGGTGGAAATGCTTCGAAGGTTTAATCTGCATTTCAGTATTTTTGATGAGGAGCGTTACCAGTCTGCCCTTGAATTTGATAATCAGCAGAATCCTTTTGAAGACGAGCAGCTTGTAATGTGTAACTTGTCTTTTCTTACTGATAATCCTGCTGTGCTTGAACATGCTTTAGACGGCGAATGGGATTTAATGGTCGTTGACGAGGCTCATCATTTGCAATGGACTCCGGAAGAAAAAAGTATCGATTATGAAATCATTGAACGTCTTGCTGCAGTAACCAAAGGTGTTTTATTGCTTACTGCGACACCGGAACAACTGGGTAAAGCCGGTCACTTTGCCAGACTGCGTTTACTCGACCCCACCCGCTTTCCTGATTTTGATTCTTTTAATGAAGAAGAAAAGCTTTATG